>JAOTXR010000071.1 GCA_029862285.1 Gammaproteobacteria bacterium | reverse complement strand
GCAGGTCAACAATCAACTCAATGAAGATTTGCCGGATGATCGTTTTATCACTGCATTTATAGGGTTTCTCGATCCGGCATCGCATGCGGTGGAGTTTCACTCCGGTGGCCAGGGCCCGATCCTGCATTACAGGGCAGCGAGCGGTGAATGTGATTGGCACAAGCCGACCAGTTTTCCGGTCGGCATAATGGAACTCGACGGTACAGATCGAGCAAGGCGTCTCGAACTGGCGCCGGGTGACATACTCGCACTCATTTCTGATGGCGTATACGAGTACACCAGGCTCGATGGTTTACAGTTTGGGGAAGAGCGGGTCGCCAGAGTCATCATGGATGATCATTCCCTGCCGATGGCAGAGCTGAGCCAGCGGCTGATCGACGCCGCATTTGAGTTTGGCGGCGCAGCACCGCAGGCGGATGACATTACGCTGGTACTGGTCCGGCGTTTACCGGAATAACCGGTTGGAGGCAGCAATGAGGCGGAAATTTTCGCGTAGCTTCGATGAGATTAAGGAAATGGTCTCCTTCACCGATGAGTTTTTCAAAACGCATGACATCGACAACTCAATACGCTACGTCGTCGATCTGTGTATGGAGGAATTATTCGTCAACATGGTGACCTACGATAAGGAGACCGACGCCGATATCCTGCTCGAAATGTCGCCGCATGAACACGGGGTCCAGGTGAGTCTCACCGATTTTGACGTCGACCGGTTTGATCCGCGGGGCATACGCCCGGTCGATATCAATGCGCCTCTTGAGCAACGTACCCCGGGTGGGCTGGGTTTGTACCTGGTTCTCAAGATGGTTGATTCGATCCATTACGAATATCGTAATCGCACCAGCAAAATTACTTTCGTGGCAGGCGGGAAATAGCGCTATGTTCCAGATTGAATTCAGCGACACAGGCACCGTCGTGATACACGGCAGGCTGGACGCCGCACAAGCTGCTCGCGCTCAGGAATTTCTGGATGAGATTGCCGATCGGTGCATCCTGGACCTGGCAAAACTGGAGTACATATCCAGCGCGGGTCTCGGAGTGTTGCTGCGAACGCACAAACGCCTGATGAGTGGCGGCGAGGGCCTCCGGCTGATCAATGTTAGCAATCATATCAATGACATATTCATGTATTCAGGTTTTGACAAGCTATTTCGGATCGAGGTCGCCGACCCCGGGCCCCGCAGCCAGTGACACCGCATCATGACAAGCCACCAACTTTTTGCTCGATCGGCGGTAATTATGCATAAGGAGCGCGAAAACGAATTGGTGGAGGCTTGTCAGAAAGGTGATCGGAACGCGATGGACATCCTGGTCAGACACTACGAACGAACCGTTTATAACGCGGCGTACCGGATGCTCGGCAATCCCGATGACGCGGCCGATGTTACCCAGGTTACATTTATCAAAGCCCTGGAGCATATCGATCGCTTCAATCCCAAGTTCAAGTTCTTTAGCTGGATTTACCGCATTGCTGTTAATGAGTCCATCAATCAGCTCAAGCGACGCAAGAGTACTGAATCTGTGTCCGATATCCAGGCTGCGCCCGGTCCAGGCCCGGACGAGATGTTGCACTCGGAACAAGTCGGCAAAGAAGTACAGGCGGTTTTGATGAGTTTGCGGGAAGAATATCGATCGGTCGTTGTGCTGAAGTACTTTAGTGGCTGCAGCTACCGTGAGATCGGCGAGATCCTGCAGATACCCGAAAAGACCGTCAAATCCAGGTTGTTTAGCGCACGACAGCAAATGAAAGACAGGCTGGAAGGCCTGGGGATAATCACAGGATGATCGACGATCGTATAAAAAATTTGATCAACGGGGCCATGGATGGCGAGTTGACTGATGCGGAACTGGCGGAAATGGACCAGCAACTGGGGCAGTCCGAAGAAGCTCGTCGTTATCTCGCTGGCATGGCCGATCTGGATGCCTATCTCAAGAAACTGCCGGAGCAGGCAATGCCGGATGAGCTGCACGCAGAAATCCTGCGTAACGTAGACTTGCCGGTTCAGTCAGCGACCAAACATTCGAATGCCCGCGAATGGTCGGGTCTGTATCGCTACGGCTTTGCCGCTGCCGCCGGTCTGCTGCTAGCGGTCGGTATTTATCAGTTTGGGTCGGACTCAATTGCACCAGGCGATTTCGATCAGCTGGTTGGCACGATGGCGCCTGGCGCGGCAGTTGAACTGGATTCACTGGCCTTCGAGACGGATGAAGTGCGTAGCACCGCAAGCCTGGAACGCCGACAGGACACCATGATACTGAATATTCAACTCGATTCGGCTGAACCCATAGAGGTGAGAGTCGATTTTGAGGGCACGTCGCTGGATTTCCAGACTACACTTGAAGATCAACGGAGCAATCTGCAGGTTTTCGAAGGTGCTACCAGTGAAGTCAGGGCAATCAGCCAGGGGCAACAGAAATTTGCCGTATTTTGGCACAGAGCCGATACGGCTTCCGACCAGGAGGGGGCTATCACGCTCGAATACTCGAGCGATGGTACGTTGATACGACAAGGAACACTCGTCCCTCGTTGGTGAGTGAGCGTTGGCAGAGTTACAACAGGAGCAGAGCGATGAGTAGTGAACAAACCAAATCGAAGTTGCCGATGCTACTGGCAGCAGCCGCGATCGTGATCGCAGTGGTCGCCTATTTCGGCATGAAGTTCCCGGTTGCCGAAGACCAGTCGGCAGGGACAATTACCCCGGCGGAGCGGTATCGGGGCGAGCAGATTTCCGCTGGCGACGTGCAGCTGGGGGATCAGGATGTCGCGCAACTAATGCAGACTGACCTGTATCAGCGCATGACTACCGATGCCGAGTTTGCCAGTGCGTTGCAAAACGACGCCGTTCAGGCGGTTCTGGCCAACGACGCATTGCGTAATGCGTTGGCCAATGATGCTTTCCGCAATGCCCTGTCGAGTGACGCGGTGCGCAACGCCCTGTCAAACGACTCTCTGCGGATGGCTTTGGCTAACGACGACGTGAGCCAGGCGTTGGCGAACGAGTCCTTCCGCAAAGCGTTGCGTAACGATTCACTGCGTAGTGCCCTGGCCAGTGATGATCTGCGTCAGGCGCTTGCAAGTGACTCGATGCGGCTGGCAATGGCCAACGAAGGCCTGCGAAATGCACTGAAGGATGACAAGTTACGCGCGTCGATACGGACAGTATTTTCCAACTCCATGTTCAGCAATGCGATTCAGCAAATCATGACGCGCCCTGCGATGGACCAGTTTGGGCCGGGACCGGCGCAACCTACGGCCGATTCTGCCCGAATAGCAGATGCTGATGTCTCAACGTTGATGACCGCACCCGCGATGGATCAGCCCGGGCCAAAACCCCAGCTCGCCAGACCCATTCGGCCACAGGAACCCGCCAAACCGGTATGGTTGAAAAATGCGCTCAATAGCGATGCCGCGTTCGCCAGCGCGATGGCTAACAACGATGCCTTGAGACAGGCTTTCAACTCCTCGGCCATGGGCGCTTTGCTTGCCAACGACAGCTTCGTGCAATCGTTACGTGACGAATCGTTTCGCAAAGCCGTAAACAGCGACGCCCTGCGTAATGCTCTGGCCAACGATTCGTTCCGCAGTGCCCTGGCTAGTGACGATTTGCGTAATGCGCTTGCCAACGATTCATTACGCAACGCCATGGCCAATGACAGTCTGCGTAGCGCGCTGGCGAATGACAGCTTCCGCAACGCGCTGGCGAATGACAGCGTACAGGAAGCCCTGACCAGTCAGGCGTTTCGTAAAGCGATGGTCAGCGACACTTTGCGTGGCGCTCTCAGCAACTCGTCGCTGCGTAACGCCCTGGCTAACGATTCACTTCGTAGCGCGTTGGCCAATGACGCGTTGCGTAACGCACTGGCTAATGATGGTTTCCGGGCCACATTGGCCAGCGACGCTATGCGTAACAGCTCCAATAACTAGCTGAGTGGTTAGCGTCACAAGCGGCTGCGAGGCCCGCCACCAACGGGCCTCGCAATCTTGTTACAAACGATGCAAAACCGGCGGTATCGTGCCGCTGGTGCCGCTGTTTGTTGTGGCGCTGTTGTGGGCCGGAAACTGTTTCGCCGAAAAACTCCAACTCGACATGGTCGAGACAAATGAGCTGCGGCTTATCTACGCCAGTCCGTTTCAGGATCATCTGGTCCCGCACATCGTGCGTAATTATCATAATTCGCTGGCGTTTCACAAAAAGGCATTTGGCTGGACGCCCTCCGAAGAGGTTACGATCCTTTTGACCGACCTCAGCGACTATGGCAATGCCGGAGCTGTGGGTTCTCCTTACAACGGTGTAACGGTATATACCGCGCCGTCCAGCCGCACCCTGGAGACTCTGCCCGGCAGCGAAGTGATTTTCATGCTTATGAATCACGAACTTGCCCATGTTGCGCATATGGATGTTGCCGATTCCAGAGACCTGGCCTGGCGGCGTTTTTTTGGCGGCAAGCCACGCCAGACTTCCGAACATCCGGAATCGATCCTCTACAATTTTTTGACCGTACCCCGGCTCAGCGCGCCGCGCTGGTACTTCGAAGGTGCCGCCGTTTTTATGGAAACGTGGATGGCCGGTGGTGTAGGTCGGGCCCAGGGCGCCTATGACGAAATGGTCTTTCGCGGGATGGTGCGCGACGACGCTCGCTTTTACAGCGCTCTCGGGATCGTCTCCGAGGGCGTTGCGGTCGATTTTCAGACGGGAACCAATGCTTATCTCTATGGCACCCGCTTCATCAGTTATGTGTCGCTGACCTATTCACCCGAACTGGTGCTCGAATGGTTGAGCCGCAATGAGGGTAGCGAGCGTTACTACGCCGAACAATTCAAGCAGGTTTTTGGCAAGCCGCTGGATTCCGTCTGGGCTGACTGGATCGCCTGGGAACGGGAATGGCAGGCCGGTAATCTGCAAGCAGTACGTGAGTATCCCCTGACCGAAAAAACATCCCTGACAGACCGCGCCCTCGGGTCCATATCACGCTCCTATTTCGATCCCGACACCAACACGATGATTGGTGCGTTTCGTTACCCGGGTGTGGTCGCACATGTCGGCGTGCTTTCACTCGACGAGGGCACCGTCCGGCGTGTGACTGATATCAAGGGCCCGATGAAGTATCGAGTTACGTCGACGGCGTGGGACGAAGACAGCCGGACCTTGTTCTACACTGCCGACAATCTTGCCTATCGTGACCTGGTTGCCGTCAACGTAGATACGTCCAGGAAGAAAATGCTGATCAAGGACGGCCGAATTGGTGACCTGGCCTTCAACAAAGCCGACAAATCGATATGGGGCTTGCGTCATCTGAACGGATACGTGTCACTGGTGCGGATTCCACCACCCTATACTGATTGGAATCTGGTGCATGCGTGGCCATACGGCGAGGTAGCTTACGAAATGGACATCTCCACCGACGGCAAGTTGTTATCGACGTCTATGGGAGAAATCGACGGTAAGCAAAAGCTGCATATCTACGAGACGGCCGAACTCCTCGAAGGCCGGGCCGAACCAAAACGGCAGTTCGATTTCGGGATTGCTGTGCCCGAAGGATTTGTATTTTCTCCGGATGGGAGGTACCTGTTCGGCAGTTCTTTCTATACTGGTGTCTCAAACATCTTCCGCTACGATATCGCAACCGGTGAAATAGAGGCAGTCAGCAACGCTGAAACCGGCTTCTTTCGGCCTATACCACTCGACGATAGCTCGCTGATCGTGTTCGAGTACACCGGCAAAGGATTCCAGCCGCAGCGAATCGATCCACAACCACTGGAAGATGTTAGCGCAATACGTTTTCTTGGTGCTGAAATTGCCGCCCGGCACCCGGTCGTGCGTGACTGGAACGTGATTCAGGGATTACGTGCGGTCGAATACGAGGGACTGGTGACCAATAAGAGTAAGTATCAACCGGCGAAAGAGTTGAAATACGACTCGGGCTATCCCGTAATCGAAGGCTACAAAGATTCTGAAGCACTGGGCTGGCATTTTCAGTTTCGCGATCCCGCGCAGTTCAACCGAGTTGAGATCACGACTTCCTACTCGTGGGACAACGAGCTGCCCTCCAGTGAGAAGCTTCACTTCAACGCTGAGTACCATGGCTTAAATTGGTACACGCGTTATTGGCACAACGATTCCGATTTTTATGACTTGTTTGGTCCGACCAAGCGCAGCCGCAAAGGAGACGCTTTCATAACCGGCTATGGCAAGACGCTCATTTACGACGAGCCGCGCGAATTGAGGTTTTCATCGCAGCTTGCCTACTATACGGGTCTCGATACGCTGCCGAATAATCAGAATGTTCAGACGTTCTTTTTCGACAAGATCCTGTCATTCTATTCCGGTCTTTACTACCAGGACACTCGCAAGTCGCTGGGTTCAGTCGACCACGAAAAGGGTGTGCGCTGGAATCTCGAACTGGGCGTCAACCATTCTGAATTCGACACTTTCTTCAAGCCAAATGCCGGCCTGGACTTCGGGTTTGCGCTGCCCTGGAAGCATTCATCTGTGTGGTTCTACAATTCGGCCGGGACCGCGAACGGTAATATCCTGGATCCGCTGGCAAATTACTATTTTGGTGGTTTTGGCAACAACTACGTCGATGATGGTGGTGTAAAACGCTATCGTGATTACAACAGTTTTCCGGGCTTCGAGATCGACGAGATTGCAGGTCAGCGCTTTGTGAAGACCGTTGGAGAGTGGAACCTGCCGCCGCTGCGTTTCCGGCGCGCTGGCGCACCCAGCTTTTTCCTCAGCCATCTGCGACCGGCAATCTTCTTCGGCGCGTTGACGACCGATCCCGGCAAGCCTTTTGAGCGCACGGTGACTTCGGCAGGATTCCAGCTCGACCTGAAGTTTACGGTGGCGCACCGCTTACCCATGACGCTCTCAGTGGGCTACGCAGCCGGTTTCGAAAACGGTGACGAGCACGACAACGAATGGCTCCTGTCGCTGAAAATAATGTAGCGGCAATCATCGCCAGCACCAATTGCGCACAATCAAGTAGATTCGGTTCAATAATTCGCTGGACAATCTTCCGCTCGTAAGAATCAGGACTATAATTAGTCCGAAGCCCGATATGGGCATAATTTCAGGCAGCCTGTGTGATGGAGAGTAGCAATGAATAGCAAGAGGATAAGTGGCGCCTTGTTCGCGGTCTGTACTGTGTCGCTTGTGTCGTCACTGGCGCTGGCCGGAGCAACTTTTGTACTGGAAGGCAAAGATGTCACGACATCGGGCAGCACTGTCACCGAGATCCTGATCGATGGCAAAAACATCAAGATAACTGAAAGTGGGTCTTCGGAAGACTTTATCTACAATGGGCAACGCCGGCAGATGATAACGGTGGATCACCTGGAAAAACGTTACATGACGATGGACGTGGAAACGGCAAAAGAGATGTACGGCGGCATGAGGGAGCAAAGCGCCAGTTTTGGTGGCGAGGCGAACCGCATGATGCAGGAGGCACTAAAGAACGTACCGGCGGACCAGCGTGCAATGGTCGAAGAGATGATGAAAAATAAAATGCCGCAGGGGCAGATGCCGCAAACTTCGGCCCCTTCCGTAAGCGAAGTCAAGAAAACCAAAGAGCGCGCGAAAAAAGCCGGTTATCCGACCGTCAAATACGAAATCTGGCAGGACGGACGCAAAGCCCAGGAGCTTTGGGTGACCGACTGGGACAACGTCAAGGGCGGCAGTGATGTGCAGCAGTCGTTCGAAGACATGGCGGCATTTTCCCGCGAGCTGATGGAGGCAACCGGTGGCGCTGCGCACGGCGACGATAGCGCTTTCGAGTATATGAAAGAGATCAACGGCTTTCCGGTCATGACGCGCGAATTCGACGACTCTGGAGAACTCAGGAGCGAAGATATCCTCCGGTCAGCGGAGGGCCGGAGCATCGATCCGGACGATTTCGAGCCGCCGAGTGGGTACAAGCGCCAGGAAATGTTTGGCCGATAAGACAGACGGGCCGGAATTCCGCAGATGCGGTCTTCCGGCTTGGATAACCGAAGGCAGCCTGGCCGGATGTCTGCATTCGCCCGGTTAACGTGAGCCCGGCGTGTTTGCCCCGCACCATGACCGGAATGAAGGACACTGGAGAATGAGCAGGCGCTGGTTGTTGACGCTGACACTCGCGTTGTGGCTTTCGCTGGCAGATGCAGCGGCGCCACCGCTCACACGTCCCGCCGGCATTGCCGAGGCCGACGAACCACACATAGTGGCCGGGTATCGTGCATTGTTTACTTGCTCGGCACATTTCTTTGCCGGCCGGCCCCTGGAAGATATCAAGAAGGTCGAACTGGTCGACGTCGAGCCGTTTGGCTAT
>JAOTXR010000426.1 GCA_029862285.1 Gammaproteobacteria bacterium | reverse complement strand
CCTGGGCGATGTCCTGGGGGCCGATGAGGTTTTTCTCAGCAACAGCGTGACCGGGATCCGACCAGTGGTACAACTCGTGGATCGCGAATTATCGCCGGGTCCGATAACCCAACGCATTATCGATAAATTGGAGACGAGAATAGACTGATGCGGTGGCTGATTGCAGTTGCGGTTGTATTTGCCGGGCTTCTAATCTGGGTGGGGCACACTTCCTGGCAGAGCTATTTGCATAGCCCTATTCCGCTGGCGGAGGCCGTGCAGTATGAGGTCAAGCCTGGTACGTCGCTTGGGGCGGTCGCGCTGGATATGCAGTCGCGGGGTTGGCTGGAGCGGCCGCGATGGTTTGTGTGGTATGCGCGAAGCCGCGGCGATGAATCGCGCATTCGTGCTGGAGAATACTCACTTGAGCCGGGAACGACACCCACGAGCCTGTTGGCGTTGCTGGTCAGCGGTGCAGTCATTCAGCATACTTTTACCATTATCGAAGGAACCTCTTTCACGGACCTGCGGGCAAATTTGGCGGCTGCTCCGTTGGTACACAGACAATCGGTGAACTCAGCGATGCGCAAGTCATGGGCAAGTTGGGATTGGAAGGCAAACACCATGAGGGTCGCTTCTTGCCGGAAACCTACTACTACACCAGCGGGACGAGTGATATCGAACTGTTGTCGCGAGCATACCGCTTGATGCAGGACACGCTATCTCGTTTGTGGCCGGAGCGTGATCCGGACACCCCGCTCAAGACGCCCGATGAAGCACTGACACTGGCCTCGATTATCGAGAAAGAAACCGGTCTCGATAGCGAAAGGCCAAAAATAGCCGGCGTCTTTACCCGCCGATTGCAAAAACGCATGCGCTTACAAAGCGATCCCACAGTGATTTATGGAATTGGGCCGGCGTACGACGGAAACATCCGTAAACGTGACCTCAGTACGGACACACCTTACAATACCTATACTCGTCATGGCCTGCCACCAACGCCAATAGCAATGCCCGGCGCAGCCTCCATCGAGGCAGCGCTGAATCCGGTCTCTGGCTCCGAATTGTATTTCGTAGCTACCGGAGACGGCGATGGCAGTCATTACTTTTCCGATACGATCGACGAGCATAATCGGGCAGTGCAACGTTATCTTGCCAAACTGAAAGTCAATCCATGACCCGTGGCAGGTTCATTAGTGTCGAAGGAATTGAGGGTGTCGGAAAGAGTTCCAATATCGAATACATACGCGACATACTGGTTGACGCGGGCATTGAAGTGATTGTCACGCGAGAGCCGGGCGGCACGGAGCTGGCTGAGCACATCCGCGAATTGGTACTGGATCCGCAAACCAAGTTGGTGCCACTGGCCGAATTACTCCTGGTGTTCGCGGCCAGGAGCACTCATGTAACGCAGCGCATTCGCCCCGCGATAGAGCGCGGCGTCTGGGTGGTATGTGACCGGTTCACCGATGCGACACTGGCCTACCAGGGCGGTGGTCGTGGCGTTAGTCCTGAGTTGATTTACCGTCTTGCCGCTGCCGTACATGGCGATTTGTGGCCCGATCTGACTTTATTGCTGGATGCACCGGTGGCAGTTGGTATGGAGCGTGCTGCACAACGGTCCGCACTGGATCGTTTTGAACTTGAACAGGCAGCCTTTTTCGAACGCGTGCGCGAAGTCTATCTGGAGCTGGCCGCCGCTCACCCGGTGAGGATCAGGCGGATTGATGCCGCTCAGCCGCTGCCCGGGGTCCAGGCTGAGATCGACAACGCGCTCACCCCGTTACTAAAACAAACTAAAAACAGTTGCTAACTTAATGAAAGAAATAAACGTTTTACCTTGGCATCAAGCCCAGTGGTCACTACTGAGTGAGGCGGCAGCCGGGGGGCGGCTCCCTCATGGGTTGTTGCTACGTGGCCCTGCCGGTCTGGGAAAGGGGCAGTTCGCCAACGCCCTGACGGCACGGCTCCTGTGCCGGGCGCCAGGGCTGGAGGTTTGCGGCGAGTGCCAGACATGCCGTTTGTTGGCCGCGGGAACGCATCCTGATTTTTTCGCAATTAGCCCGGAAGAAGAGAAAAAACAAATTCGCGTCGAACAGATACGCAAATTGATCGAGCGCTTGACCCTTACCAGTCAGATGCAAGGCTACAAGGTGGCAACCATCGATCCGGCCGATGCAATGAATGCGAATGCTCAGAACAGTCTGCTAAAGACACTTGAGGAGCCGCCAGCACAGACCGTTTT
>JAOTXR010000425.1 GCA_029862285.1 Gammaproteobacteria bacterium | reverse complement strand
GTCGGCGCGGCGCCGTATAACTCGACGGTCTTGAACTCGTCGGCCTGTGTCGAGGCGCTGACCGCGACGACGCCGCCCTTTAGGCAGCCGTCGAGGTCGCCGGCAAGTTTTGCCGGAAACCGCACGCCTGAGTTGCACTGCCAGTTGCTCCCGACCTTCCAGCATTCATCTGGATAATTCAGAATCGACATGTTGCCCGCCGCGACCACGATGAGCGCATCGTGGTCCACGATGGCGGCCCAGATCTCATCCCTTATGAACTGATCCGGCGGCGACGGCTCGTTGATCCACCACGAATTGACCAGCACGCGCGCGCCTTTATCGGCCGCCTGCCTGAAGCCCTGGCCAGCCTCGTCGGCGAATTCTTCCCAGACCTTCGACTCAGGTTCGTGGCTGGAGATCCTCACTGAGAGAATCCTCGCGCCGGGCGCGACTCCGCTCATGCCATAGCAGTTGTCGGTGACGGCGGCGGCGATCCCGGCGACGTTCGTGCCGTGCCGATTCGAGTCGTCGACAGGCCTCCAGTCGCCCGCGTTGGTGGTGTTGATGCCGGGAGTCACGAGCCGAAGGTCCGGGTGTTCCTGTACTCCGACGTCGAGAATGGCAATGACTACAGAAACGATCGGCGGTCCGCCCTGCAGGTCATACCAAGCCTTAAGCCAGTCGGTATCGACTTCACAGATACCGTTTGGCGTGTTGGACTGGCAAACGCCGGCATTAGTCGAGCCGCTCTGGTCCAAGGCCCACTGACTCCCGAACGCGGGGTCGGTCGGAGGCTGGCCAGTCGACGCATGCTGGCACAGGTTCACGAGCGCCATCCGCGGAGCGGGCCGCAGTCGTTTCATCAGATCCAGCCAGGTGCGTAACTCGTGAATGCGAATGAAATCGGGATACGCCACGCGAATTTCCGCGCGGCTATTCAGGTCGTTGATGAGGCGCAGTGCCTTGCGTGGCGGCACACGGTCGAAGGTGACCTTGAATCGGGGCCGTTCGGGTACGGTATCGTCACGCCGTACGCTCAGCTTCGAATCCGTCGCCAGCATGCCCATCAGCATGCGCTCGCGGTCAGAATCGTCGAGATTAGCCGTCGCCCGTTCGTCAAATTCGACGGTAAAGGTTTCCGTGAGCAGCATGAGCGTGCGACCCGCGCGGTAGACCGGTATTTCCCTGTGATCGTCCACCGCCTCAGCCATTGTGTTGATGGCGGTTTCGAATTCTTCGTCGGAAACATTTTCCGGCTTGCGAAATACCCGAATGCCCTCGCGCTGCGTTCTCGGGAGGTCCAGAGGATCGACGGCGGTATTGATCGTCTCGACGACTGTACTCATCGTCGCCATTCGGCCGGTAGGGTCGCGAAACGCACGGGTGTCGGTCAGCAGTTCGAGCATTACCGGTTCGCCGTTGTAGAAGTAGAAGTCCCGATCCTGCGCGGTTGCGCCGTGCGACGAGAAAAGAGCAAGCCAGATCAGCAGTGCGATAGCAAGCGGGTGACGGTTCATGTCGGGGTACTCCTCAATTTTTGGCCGGCATCGCTGGGAGCGTGCAAAAGGGGTGGCTGCCGGCCAGGTCGGCAGCCGCCCTCAATTCGCGATTTGCTACTTGTAGTTTCCGTGCCCCGGGTGCGACCCGCCGCCCTCGCTGGCCTGGTGTTTTTGGACCTTGATCAGCACGTCGATCGGCAAATCGCGGTTCGCCGTGTCTCTGTCATTTACAAACATCGTCACATCATGCTTCGCCGCCAGCGCGTGTTTCGGCGCCTCGATCAGGACGTCTTCTAACTCGTAAAGATTCCCAAGCACCTGTGTCGCCGTGTAGTACTTGCCCTTTACGAGCGCGGACTTGGTGGAGCCCTCACAAGCGACGGGCCGCACGCCGTATGTCGTCTGGTCGAACGGTGTTTCTTCCTGGATGATGATACATTCGTCTATTATCACATGCTCATCTGTGCCATCGACAATTTCGGCACGAAGCATTCGGAACTTGAGATCATCCTCATCTTCGGGCCACTCCGGCCGGATTTCCCGGTTAACCCAATTGTCCATAAACATTTTTTTAGTGATATTTGGCAAGAGTGTGATCTCGTCTGCCTGCGACACGCCAGACGCACCTATCGCAACCAGGGTTAAACCGACAATGATTAGTTGCCTTAGTATTAGTTTCATCTCCGTTCTCCTTTGCGTTGGTATTGGTAGTTGCTTGCGGTCGCCCGGCACGGCGGAATCTCGGTA
>JAOTXR010000070.1 GCA_029862285.1 Gammaproteobacteria bacterium | reverse complement strand
CCACTTTCGTCGGTGTTTTGTTCGCGCAAATCGATGCTGCGGAAGTCGCTGAGCATTGCCTTGCCGGGATCCAGAACCACCATCACTTTTGGCCGCAAACGGCGAATGCGGTTCTGTGCCGTTACGATCGCCACTTCGCCAGTGCTGAGTTCGACCAGCGAACCGGTTGGGAACATGCCAACTGCCTGGACGAACTGCTCGACCAGTTCAGACTGGAATTCGACATCTGCCAGTTCGTGCAGGTGCCGCATAACATCGTAACTTGCCATGGCATCGGCATGCGGTCGCTGACTGGTCATGGCAACAAAAGTATCCAGAATACCGGCAATCTTTCCGAGTGCCGGAATCTGAGTGCCTTTGAGCCCGCTTGGATAACCAGTGCCATTGAAGCGCTCATGGTGCGTACGCACCATTTCAATAATACGCGCATCGAAACCGCCGCTGCCTTCCAGCATCTTCACACCGTATTCGACGTGCTGGCGTACCAGCTGCATTTCATCGACTTCGAGCGGGCCGTTGCGTGTCAGAAGTTCATCGGGAACTTCCATCTTGCCCAGATCAAGCAGCAAACTACCGGTCGCGAGCAGTTTTAGCGTCTTCCGGTCCAGACCCAGGTGCCGGCCAAAGATCACACTCCATACAGAGCAGGCGACAGATCTGGAGAAAACGTATTCGTCTTTGCCACGCATGCTTTGCAGCCAAATCATTGCGTCCTTGTTACGCAATACGCTGTCAATAATTGGATCGACAGCCTGATTGACCAGCGAATACTCGATAGTCTCCGTCACCTGCAGTTGTTGGGTGGCCTGACGCACCATATCCTGGGCTTGCCTTACCGAAGCATCGGCGCGCGGCAATTCCTCACACATCGTTGTTTTCTGGTCCGGATACGCTTTGCGTTGCAAATCGCCCAAAGACGCCAACGGTTGCACGCTGGTACGGCCTCGGGGCACGAATCGCGCCGCGAGGCGCGATAGCATGCTGCGCGCCCCGACCGGGTCGGCATTTCTGGCCACCCCGACATCGATCTCAGAGCGTTCGCGATCGATCAGGACCCACTTGCAATAGCGGCATAATTCTTCAATCTCACGCTGGCTGCGGATGAGAAAGCCCTGGAACAGAAATGGCGTGTCCAGCCACGGACGATCGAGCTGGGCAACATACATGCCCTCGCGTAGCTGATGTGCCGGGATTTTCAGACGGGCGATCATCCGTAAACTGCGTCCTCTGGTTCCCTCGATCAAAAAATGACAGAGTCTCACGTGAGGCTATCGGCGGATGAATTCGAAACTTTAGCTGATTTATCTTTTTCTAAACCGGGCTCTTGGGCCTCGTTTTGACGATAATATCTAACCTATCTATCGACCGGCGTGACCGATTACTCAGTTTGTTTTTGTTTCAGTTTGTGACAAAAATTCGGCCAGCGCCTCATGACCGGCACGCAAGGCGAGATCTGCAGGCGTATAACCAAACCGGTTGACGAGATCCGGGGATGCGCCATTCTGGATCAGAAACCGGGCGATGTCGTCGTACCCGTAATAGGCTGCCCAATGCAGCGGCCGATCATGGTCCAGATCGACCATGTCGACATCATCGACTAATGCCGCAATGTGTTTGACTACCCCCAGATTGCCCGACGCGACCGCACGGTGGAGTACGCTGTATTTGAGCACGGTGCTCGTTGCAGGATCCGCCCCGGCCCTTAGCAGCTGTTTCAAAACGCCAAGGTGACCATTGCCGGCAGCGGCATGCAATGGGCGTCCGCCATCCTGCGCCCGTACATCAACCTTGGCATCAGCCGCCAGCAGCACGGCGACCGCCTCTGCACGACCTTGTTCGGCCGCCGCGTGCATCGGAGTCGCACCAAATTCGTTAATACTGTTAACACTGGCGCCCTTGTCGATGAGTTGCCGAACCACGGCCGCAGTCCCGCTAAATGCTGCACAGTATAAAGGGGTCACACCCGTATACGAACGCAAACCGGGGTCCGCCCCTCGTTTCAGAAGTGCAGCAACAATACCTGCATCACCCACCAGAGCACCCCAATGCACGGCAGTGTAACCGGTTGCGTCGCGTGAGAAGACTTCGGCCTTGTTAGCCAGCAGAAGATTGACGAAATCTGCCTGACCGCCCCCGGCTGCCATATGCAGCGGAGTAGTTTCGTTATTTTCCCTGGCGTTGACAGAAGCACCGGCATCGATCAGAGCGGCGCCAATCTCCCTGTTGCCGGTGAGCGCCGCGATGTGCAGGGGTGTGAGTCCATTGGGTAACGGTTCACGGGCATCGGCGCCGGCAGCCAACAATTCAGCCACGCTCGCGCTGTCGTTGCGCGCAACCGCATCGTGGAGCGCACTGCCATGCGCAATCCCGGGGGCAATGCCCTGGGCGACGCCACATGACAGCGCCACGGCGATGACGGCCAGATGCCTGGAACTCATGCTCCGCCTCACTGTCCAATTCGTAAGAAACCGACGCCAGTCTCGGAAGTCGGTTCCGTGCCGTAGGAGACTAGCATAGGTCCGAAGCGCGGGGGTTTATCGACACCGGGGCGCAGTCGGCCTAAACTGTTGATATGGTCAGACTAGGGAGTTGATATGTTCAAAGCCAGCACTGTCCTGACAGCCATTGGTTGTGCACTCCTGCTACAGGCCTGCGTATCCGGACATGAGTACAATCCGGAATCCAAATTTGCGGACATGCGACCGGTGCAGCCGATGAAGATAACCGGTTCTCGAATCTCTCGCATGGTCGATCCGGACGATCCGAATCAGCAGACCTTATCCCCGGTCAGTGTCATGACGGACGAAGACATTGCCCGCAGTGGGGAAATCAACCTGGGCGACTATTTGCAGAAGCGTCTGCCCAACATGATCGGATCAGGATCGGGACGAGACCGCTAGTCCGAACTCGGCCCAGCTTGCCTTCGCTGGGCGAGGATAGCCGAGGCCTCAATACTCCCCTCGTGCGCCCATTGTCCCACTAACGAACGCCGTATCGTCAATTCCAACGCCGCCATGGCCGGCTGCGAGCCGGGCCAATCTGCGGCAAATTCGAATAACAACGACGCCGCGTAAACTCTCGCCAGACCCAATGCCAGCTCACGAGCGTCGGCTTCCCTGTCATGCGGTAACACCCGGAGTTGGCCAAGCGCATCGTTAATGTGTTTTCGCGCGGCTGCGAGCCTGGGGTCATCACGCGCGATACGCCGGTACACATCGTTGATAAACACACTCTTGGCCTGCTCATGCCGCTGCAGCACACGGCTGACATCCAGACTAAGAACATTGGTGGTGCCTTCCCAGATGGGCAATACCTGTGCATCGCGCAACAGCCTGGGCAAACCGGTGTCTTCGACATAACCGGCACCGCCGAAACATTCGAGTATTTCGCTGGCCGACGCGACCGCGAGTTTGGCCGTAAAGAGTTTTGCCACCGGGGTCAGCAGGCGCAACAATACGCTTTCTTCTGCCGTTGCATTACCACTTTCATCACGACCCAGCAGCAGCGCCAGGTGAAACACCAGATGAAACGCTCCCTGGTAGTGTGCTTCGAGATTGCCTAGCGTGTCCCGATGCAAGACATGTTCTATGAGCGGTCGTCCAAACGCGAACCGTCTGTAGGAATAATCGCGTGCCAACGCCAGCCCGCGACGCATGCTGGCTACGGCACATACCGAATTGTAGAGCCGGGTGATGTTTAGCATGGCGGCAATATTGCGCACACCCTGACCGTGTTCGCCGACCAGCTGCGCGCGGGTACCGTCAAGTGTCAGTTCGGCCGTCGGCATCGCCCGGGTACCCAGCTTGTCTTTCAGCTTCTCGATACGAATGCCATTCAGAGAGCCATCAGCCGCGCGGGTCTCCAGGTAGAACAAGCTCAACCCTTCACGATCTTCGGGACGCGCGAGGGTCAATGCCATGTCGGAGGTCGCCGCAGAACTGAACCACTTCGTGCCCTCCAGACGGTAACCGGCACCGTCTCTACGCGCGATCGTTTCGGTTTGACTAACGTCGGAACCGCCGGACTTTTCCGTCATCCACTGTCCCGATGTCCAGAATGACTTCGGATTGCGGCTTGTGAGACGGGGATAAGCCCGCTGCCGTAACGATTTCTCACCCAGTTGCGCTATCACGCGAACTGCTCCGTCGGTCATCGCGAGCGGACACGAATACAGCGCCGATGACGGATGAAACAAATACAGCCGTGCAAACTGATGTGCCCGTGAATATTCTTTTTCTTTGTGTTCGTAGGCGGTCGCCACGAGTCCCTCTTCCGCGGCAACCCCGTGCAGTTTCTGCCATCCCTGCGCCATGACTATTCGATCGACGCGCCGACCCCAGGAATCGAATTGCTGCAATTGCGGTGGATTGGCTTCCGCATCCGCTGCGGCAACTGCGATGTCTCCAACCACACGTGCACCGAGTCGGTGCAGTCCCTCGCAAATCTCACCCCAGACTGCATCCGGCAAACGCCATCGCAACCAGCGTTGCAACAATTCATCCTCGGCAAATTGATTGCCCAGCTGCGGCCCGTCTTGCGCGAAACTCATGGTTTCAATTCTGCCCGTGCAAACGATGCCTGAAAAGCGATCATTAATGCTGGCCCTATCGCTTTGATTATAAAAGGAATCATGTGGCCGCCGGACAGCGGTTACGCAGTGTTCGGCGGGAACAATTTCTTCAAACTGACGTCATATTAGGGCAGTATTTGACTTCAGTTTAACCGCAGCCCTGGGGACCATTGCACGCATGACTATGCCGGACGACACATCGAGGACTCTGCGACGTATCGATGCGATCGAGCTGGCCTTCCTGGTGCAAATCAACCGCCTGGGCCGCTGGGTCACTGCGGCGCGCTTCTTTCGGCTGATCAGCCTGCTGGGCGATGGCTGGTTCTGGTATGCATTGATATTGACACTGCCGGTATTATTCGGACACGCCGGCGCAGTTGTCAGTTTGCACATTGGTCTCACGGCACTCGTCAATATCGCCCTGTATAAATACCTCAAGTCCCGCCTGGTCCGTGACCGGCCCTTTAGCCGACGCACGGAGATCGAATGCGGTGCACCGATCATGGATCAATACAGTTTTCCGTCCGGGCACACGATGCACGCCGTGTGCTTTACGACAATGATGTTCCCCTATTACCCCGAATCGGTGTGGCTGCTCTTGCCATTCACCGTATTGGTTGCCTTTTCACGCATGATTCTCGGCTTGCACTATCCCACCGATGTGTTGGCCGGTGGTGCTCTCGGCTTTGCCATGGCGCGTCTGAGTTTGTTTGCTTTTGGCAACTGCTCGCTTACCGGCTGCTAGCCGGCCTGCCGCAATTCCATGCGATTATTGCTACTACTGTTGCTAGTGTCGACCGGTGCGTTTGCACTGGATGCTGACCAGGCAGGCAGGTTCGCCGAACTTGCACTGGCTTGTGTACACCAGGAATATCCCAACAAGATCGGACATGTGCTTAGCAGTGATGCCGATGTCGCACCACCCCGGGAACTGACACCCATTTTCTACGGCTGTTTCGACTGGCATTCGTCAGTGCACGGTCACTGGCTGCTGGCCCGGCTGGCGCGTCAGTTGCCACAAGCCCGTTTTGCACCGCGTGCTATCGCCGCACTGGAGCGCAGTTTTTCCGCGACGGCTGCGACCAATGAACTGAAATACCTGCAAGGAACTTCACGCGCCTCATTCGAGAGACCCTATGGCCTGGCATGGTTGCTGCAGTTGGGCGCCGAACTGCGCGAATGGGGCGATCCGCGTGCAGCCGATTGGTTGCGTCTGCTGGCACCGCTAGAACAGGAGGCAGCGGCACGTTTTTTGAGCTGGGTGCCAAAACTCGACTACCCGATACGCACCGGCGAGCATTCACAGACTGCCTTTGCTTTTGGTCTCGTCCTGGATTGGGCCAGAACAGCCGGCGACACGCGGTTGGCCAAGTTGCTGGAAACCCGGGTAGTCGAACTGTATGGGGCTGACCGGGATTGCCCGCTTGACTATGAGCCGTCCGGGCAGGACTTTCTGTCACCTTGCCTGGCCGAGGCCGACCTGATGCGCCGGGTGATGGACGCGGCCCATTTTTCCCGTTGGCTGGAGAGTTTCCTGCCACGCATCCCGGCGGGGTTCAAATCCGACTGGTTAGCTGTGGCGCGTGTCAGTGATCGTAGCGACGGCAAGCTGGCACATCTCGACGGACTTAACTTAAGTCGTGCCTGGATGCTTGAAGGTATTGCGGCAGCGCTACCAGCAGGTGATGCGCGTTGCCCCGCTTTGCGGGCCGCAGCAGATGCGCATCGCGTCGATGCTCTGCCTGCCGTATCATCAGAACATTACGAAGGCGGGCACTGGCTCGGCAGTTTCGCAACCTACCTGGTTACTGCCCGTGGCGTTGCCGACCCTACCACTGGTTGCAGCGCCCAAGACTGAAAATATGAAACAAACCGTCGCGATAGTCGCCCTGTTCGTCCTGGTAGCCCAGTTGCCCAACCTGATGGCGCTGGCTCAAGGCGACATTGAATATGACCCCGAGCAGTCCGGCCCGGTTACCCTTTACGCGACAAAATGGTGCGGGTATTGCGCCAAGACACGTGCCCTGTTCAAAAAACACAATATCCCTTATACCGAACATGACATAGAGGATTCATCCGCAGCAGCACAGCAAATGATGGCGATGGGCGCATATGGCGTGCCGGTAGTCATCATTGGCGACACAGTAATCAGGGGATACCAGCCCTCTGCATTGCTCGCGGCACTGGACTCACAGTAGTCAGCCGCGCAGCAGCGGCCGCTGCGACCTGACCGGGCGAGTTACTGCCGTTTTTCAGCCGGAAACCGCGTGACCCTTGCCTCGAGCTCTTCCTGGCTGTGCGCGATGGCAAAGTCCTCGATGTAAGACTGCACCGTCTTGAAGCGAGCTACCGCGGCCAGACTTCCGACAATCAATATGGTCGTCATCACCACCGTGAATCTCAACTCGGGGTCGATCAGACGCAAATCGTCCGTCGCATACAGCATGATGACCATGCCAATCAAGGCCCAGACCAGGAAACGCACACACGAACGCCAGAACATTTCTGTTCTTGGTTCTTCATCCGAGATGAAAGAGTCCATCTGGTACGCAATAAAGCCACACAGCATCGCCGGCAGAATGCCCCAACGCATCGATGCGGCGAAGCTCTCGCGAAAAAGAAAATTCCCCGCGTCGGCGCTAAGCCCGAGAATGAGTGCCGACGACGACGTGCTTACCAGGAAACCCATGACCACCATCAGCGCATAAAAACCATAAAAACGCTCGGTAATGTCCGGAATGATCCGGTAGGAAGTGATCCGCGCGGCAAATACGAGCGCTATCGGCAATAGATAGATGCTAGCTGAGTAAATTATCCAACGGGATGTCTCGACACTGAAGTGTCGCAGGCTGCTACCGCTGTCGACAAAGCCGGTATAAAAGAACACCGCCATTTCCCGGCCCACCATTACGCCCACCACCAGCGCCACCGCGAAGGTCATGATGTACTTCCATGAGTGCTTCAGCACTGCGCGATGCGGCGCACCGCCCAGGCGTGCCACAGTGGTCCAGAGATCCTTTTCGCTGCCCGCGCCAAAAATGATCAGCCCGGCAAGCAGGCGGCACAACCACCGGTTCAGTTCATCCTGGTCCTGCAACAGGCTAATAGTCTTGGTGTAGTGGGTTGGTCCGCGTTTCCAGATCGCCACCCGTTCCGACATGCGATTGAAAGAAATACAGATGTCGCCCCATTTCAATGACGGTTCGGCAAACAGCCGCGCATACGATGGCTGATCGGCATAGAAACGTATCTTGTCGAACAACACACAGTTGCGGGCCCATCGGTATTCAACTGACGCGCCAGCCTTGTCAAAGTCACCGAGATCCAGTGTAGGTATTAACAAGCGCGACATGATCTTCTCGCGCTCGCCGGCATGAATTGCTGCGAGACGCGACCGGCGCAAGACTTCGTAAACTCCAACGGCGCGGCGCGGGATGGCCGATACGTCATAAATTGCATCGCGCACGGCCGGCAGAGGATTGACACGGCTCTCCCACAATAACAGTGCGATGAATACTCCGGTGGTGATAATCGGTAGTACGTGGCTCTCGTCAAGATTGACCAACCAGCTGGCGAGTGTCGCGTTGCCCAGCTCGGCTGTAGCCGCGACCAGTGGCTGAATAGGGGTCCAGAAAGTCACCATGAGAAAATACGCTGCGGCGACGATGGCAATGTAGGCCGTCATACCACTGCGATAAACGGCACGGCGGACGAAATACTGCGGCAAGGTTGGTTCATCACCAAGTTGTATTGAGCGGCGCACGAATGACCGATAGGCCAGCCA
>JAOTXR010000069.1 GCA_029862285.1 Gammaproteobacteria bacterium | reverse complement strand
AACTGCGGCTGCAATCGCGCAGCGGCGATCCGACGATGGAAGTTGCGATTGGTGGCAGGATCAATGCCATGGGCAGCTATCCGCTCGAAGACGGCATGCGGATCAGCGATTTGATACGCGCCGGTGGTGGCCTGCAGGAAGCAGCCTACACTTTGCAGGCTGAACTTACCCGCTATGACATCAGTGATGGTGGATCCCGGCAAACAGAACTCATCGACGTAAACCTGGAGCAGGTTTTGGCCGGTGACCAGGGTGCGGATCTCCTTTTGAAGTCACACGACAACCTCATTATTAAAGAGATTCCGCAGTGGCAAGTACAGGAGAGCGTCGAGCTGGTCGGCGAGGTCCGGTTTCCCGGAACCTACATTTTGCAGCGGGGCGAGCAGCTTAGTTCCGTGTTGCAGCGGGCAGGTGGATTGACCGACCTGGCATTTGCTGATGGCAGTGTGTTCGTCCGCGAAGACCTCAAGCGCCGGGAGCAGGAGCAAATCGAACACCTCGCATCGCGGCTGGAGGCCGATATTGTCGCCTTCTCATTACAGGCCTTGCAGACCGATACCAGCTCGGCCCAGGCACTGAGTATCGGCCAGTCTTTGTTGCAACAATTGCGCGAGACTCGTGCCACTGGCCGGCTGGTGATTGACATCAACAATCTCCTGGCTGACGGTGATATGGGCCTGGATATCGTGATGCGTGACGGCGATCGCCTGCTGATACCCAAGAAAACCCAGGAAGTTACGGTGCTCGGCGAAGTGCAGTATGCGACCTCGCACATCTACAGACTGGGTTTGAGCAGAGACGATTACATCAGCCGCAGTGGCGGGCTGACCGAAAAAGCGGACAAGAAACGAATCTATGTGGTTCGCGCAAACGGAGCCGTCCTCAGTGGTGAGCGTTCGCGCTGGTTCCAGCGCCGCACTTCAACTGAGATCAATCCCGGCGATACCATCGTTGCTCCGTTGGATGCCGATCGCATGAATCCGCTCGCCTTGTGGACGAATGTATCGCAAATCGTCTATCAGCTGGCACTGGCGGCAGCGAGCGCCAATGCTGTTGGCGTGTTCTGACAAGGACTCTTATTGCATGAACATTACTATCTTCGGGACCGGTTACGTTGGATTGGTAACCGGCGCCTGTCTTGCCGATACCGGCAACAACGTGCTGTGTATCGATATTGACGATGAAAAAATAGCCTTGCTCAATGGCGGCCAGATTCCGATACACGAGCCGGGTTTGTCCGAAATCGTGCACCGCAACGCCGAAGCGGGGAGGTTGAGTTTTAGCTCCGATGCCGTTGCAGGTGTCGACCATGGCCTGTTCCAGTTTATCGCCGTGGGAACGCCACCAGACGAAGACGGGTCAGCGGATTTGCAGCATGTACTGGCCGTTGCGCACACCATCGGTCAGCACATGAGTGAGTATCGGATTGTGGTCGACAAATCGACTGTGCCGGTCGGTACTGCTGACCAGGTAAAAGCAGAGATTGCCAAAGTGCTGGCAGCGCGTAACAGGGAAGTCGATTTCGATGTCGTTTCCAACCCGGAATTCTTGCGTGAAGGTGCGGCGATCGGCGATTTTATGAAACCGGATCGCATTGTTGTCGGTACAGATAATCCCAGGACCACCGAACTCCTGCGGATGCTCTATGACCCCTTTACGCGTAATCATGACCGTCTGATATCCATGGATGTGCGTTCTGCGGAGCTGACAAAATATGCTGCGAATGCAATGTTGGCCACGCGTATCAGTTTTATGAATGAACTGGCGAATCTCGCAGAGCGTGTTGGGGCCGATATCGAACAAGTGCGTGTCGGTATCGGCTCAGACCCGCGTATCGGCTATAACTATATATATCCGGGTTGTGGATACGGCGGTTCGTGTTTTCCCAAGGACGTAAAAGCGTTAACTCACGCCGCCTCCGTCGTTGGCTACGAGGCGGCCATTCTCGATGCCGTGGAGGCAGTTAACGATCGGCAAAAAACAATCTTGTATCGCAAGCTGCATGAATATTTTGACGGTGGGTTACGCGGCAAGACGATCGCTGTCTGGGGACTGGCATTCAAAGCCAATACTGACGATATGCGTGAAGCCACGAGCCGTGTGCTGATGGAGTCGTTGTGGCGTGACGGTGCACGGGTGCAGGCCTATGACCCGGTTGCGATGGAGCAGACCCGAAAAATATACGGTGACCGCGCCGATATGGAGCTGTGTGAGTCTGCCGAGGCGGCGGTGGATGGCGCAGATGCCCTGGTAATAGTCACCGAGTGGTCTGAATTTCGCAGCCCGAATTTCGCCCACCTGAAAAAATCACTGCGTACGCCGCTGATCGTGGATGGAAGGAATCTCTACGATCCGGATTTTGTGCGCCAGCAGGGTTTTCAGTATCTCTCCATTGGACGACCCGCCTGAAGTCGACTTGTACCCGACGTAAAACTACAATAGTCCGCGATATGGTCGCGCCGTGACTGAGGTTTCCTAAATTGAATATCTTGCCTGTGGTGCTGTCGGGCGGTTCGGGCACCCGACTCTGGCCGCTTTCGCGAGAGCAGTATCCGAAGCAGCTGCTGCCTTTGGTTGGCGAACAGACTCTGTTGCAGGAGACCATCCTGCGTCTCGAAGGGATTGCTGACACAGTGGCCCCCCTTATCGTGTGCAACAACGAACACCGTTTCATGGTTGCCGAGCAGTTGCGACAAATCGAAAAGATCCCGAGCGCGATCTTGTTGGAGCCTGTTGCACGTAATACTGCACCAGCGGTTGCTATAGCAGCGCTTGCAGCGGCCGAGCACGGCGATCCGCTGCTACTGGTGTTGCCGGCCGATCATGTTATCGCCGACGCTTCCGTTTTGCGCGATACCATACGCACCGCGGTGCCGGTGGCTGCGGAGGGCAAACTGGTGACATTCGGTATCCAGCCGACGCGCCCGGAAACCGGGTATGGCTACATACGCACCGGAGAAGCTATCGGGACACATGCGCAGGCGTTCAAGGTTGAGCAGTTCGTCGAAAAGCCGGATTCGGAAACGGCTGCGAAATACCTGGCTGCCGATGATTACTATTGGAACAGTGGCATGTTCCTGTTCAAGGCGTCGCGGTATCTCAAGGAGCTGGCGCGCTGGCAACCAGAGATGCTGACAGCCTGTCAGCAGGCCTATTCCAGAGCGCGCCAGGACCTCGACTTCCTGCGCCTGGATCGCGATAGTTTTGCAGTAAGCCCGAGTGACTCAATTGACTATGCGGTAATGGAAAAGACTTCCGACGCCGCGGTGGTGCCATTGGATGCCGGTTGGAGCGATGTCGGCAACTGGGCTGCCTTGTACGATGCAAACGAGGCAGACGAGCACGGCAATGTACTGATAGGGGACGTCTGTGCCGCCGAGACCAGCGATTGCTACGTCTACGCGGGCCACAGACTGGTCGCGACATTGGGGGTTAGCGATCACATCGTTGTTGAGACCGCAGACGCCGTGCTGGTGGCGCCGCGCAGCCGCGTGCACGAAGTCAAGCAGATTGTCGAGCAGCTGGGTCGCGACAAACGCCGTGAGATACAGTTGCACCGCGAGGTTTTTCGGCCGTGGGGTTCGGTCGATGGCATCGGTGCCGGCGAACGTTATCGCGTGAATCGACTGCTAATAGCACCCGGCGGGTCACAGTCGCTACAGCTACACAATTATCGTGCCGAACATTGGGTAGTCGTGCGTGGCAAAGCCGAGATCACCTGCGATGAAGAAGTGTTCGAGTTACTGGAGAATCAATCGACCTACATCCCGGTTGGCAGCCGGCACCGAATTCGAAATTCCGGTGACACGCCGCTTGAAGTAATCGAGATTCAGACTGGCAGTTCGATCGATGAAGACGACATCGTTCGGCTGGAAGATACTTACGGACGTACCGGCAAGGAGTAGTAATGACCGAAGCTTTGACCTGTTTCAAGGCCTACGATGTTCGTGGCCAGATTCCCAATGAACTCAACGAAGACGTGGTTTATCGGATTGGTCGGGCTTATGTGGAGTTTCTCGACCCCAAACGCGTGGTTATCGGCCACGATGTGCGTGAGTCGAGCAGGTTATTCAGCGAAGTACTTGCCAGGGCACTGGCCGAGGGCGGCGCGGATGTCTATGACATCGGATTATGCGGTACCGAAGAAGTCTATTTCGCTACATTTCATGAAAACATGGATGGCGGCATCATGATTACCGCCAGCCATAATCCGGCCGATTACAACGGCCTCAAGTTTGTTCGAGAGCAAAGTCGTCCAATCAGTGCAGATACCGGTTTGCAGGATATTCGCCGGATCGCAGAACGTGGCAACTTCACCGATCCGAAAGACACGGGAAAACGCAGTGATCTCGATACCGCCTCCGCGTACGTAGAGCATTTGTGGCGTTACGTCGATCGCAACCGCTTGCGTCCGTTGCGCGTCGTGGTTAACGCGGGCAACGGTGGGGCAGGAAAAATCGTCGATCTACTGGAGCCGCATCTGCCGCTAGAATTTATTAAAGTCCACCACGAACCGGATGGCACCTTTCCCAACGGCATTCCCAACCCTTTGTTGCCGGAGAACCGCAATGCCACAGCCGAAGCGGTGCTGGATGCCGGTGCGGATCTGGGCGTTGCCTGGGACGGTGACTACGACAGGTGTTTTCTCTTTGATGAAAAAGGACAGTTCATCGAAGGCTATTACATCGTCGGATTACTGGCGGCGAGCTTTCTGTCGCGCGCGGCCGGAAAGGGCAGCGCAATCGTGCATGATCCACGATTGGTGTGGAACACGATCGATATTGTTGCCGAGCTGGGTGGAAAAACGGTGCAGAGCAAGTCCGGCCACTCGTTTATAAAGGAAAAGATGCGCGAAGTCGATGCAGTTTATGGTGGTGAAATGAGCGCCCATCACTATTTTCGTGACTTTGCCTATTGCGATAGCGGCATGATTCCGTGGCTGCTCATCGCTCAGATGATGAGCGAGGAAGGCCGGCCGTTGTCAGCAATGGTGGCGGAGCGTATTGCCCGCTACCCGGCCAGTGGCGAAATCAACCGCCGTCTGGCCGATCCGCCGGCAACGATAGCGCGGGTGCGCGAGAAATACCGTCCCGATGCGCTGAGCGAGGATCTCACTGACGGGATCAGCCTGGAATTTGCCGACTGGCGCTTTAATCTGCGGTCATCCAACACCGAGCCGCTGGTGCGGCTGAACGTGGAGAGTAAGGGCGACCGGGCCTTGATGGAGGCAAAAACAGCGGAACTGCTGGAAATGCTGGACTCCTAGCCTCTATTCGGGGCCCTGTTGGTGGAGACGCGGCGCCCATGACGGTAGAATCTCGGCACTTTGGGGACTCCCAGCATTTTTGCTCCGCAAGCTGTCCCACAAACCATGAATGTCGCATCTGAAGTCAAGCCAAGACGCCGTAGCCTGAACCTGGTCGAATACTCGACCGCTGTCGGCGTGCTGTATGCGGTGACCGACCTGCTGGCGGTGACAGTTGCGGCAGTGGCCGGGTACTTGCTGGTCTTTGGCACATTTCAGATCCCCACCAAGTATCAGGTGGCCGTATTACTCGGTGTCCTGCTCACCCGAATTGTCTATTCGCAGGCCGGCGTTTACCGATCCTGGCGGGGTCGCAGCCTGTTTGATCAGCTACGGACAATCCTGATCGGCTGGCTCAGCGTCATGGTCATCATGATATTGCTGGCGTTCGTCTTTGATGTGGGCGCACAATTTTCCAGATTGTGGTTGTTGTACTGGGGGGTGGTTGGCCTCGGAATGCTGTTGCTTTCACGCCTTGGCGCCACGCTAATATTACGCCGGGCGCGTGCGCGCGGTTGGAACCATAAACGCGTAGTTATCGTCGGTGCAGGCGTGTGGGGCACCGAAGTCATGCGTCGGCTGCAGGATGCGGCCAACTGGATAGGCATAGATGTCCTTTGCGCGTTGGATACTGACGAATCGCTGCATGGCGAAACTGTACAGGGCGTGAATGTGCTCGGTGGCTATGACAAGCTGCCGGGTTTACTGGAAAAAAAGATCTTTGACGAAGTTTGGATCTGTTTGCCACTGAGTGGTCGACGTACGCAGACAGTGGACGATGTCGAACACATTCGCCACCTGTTGCGGCACAGTACGGTCGCACAGCGATTAATTCCGGATCTTGCCGAAGCACGACTGATGAACCAGCCGGCTACCGAGATCATGGGCTTGCCGGTCATATCGCTAAATACTTCGCCAATGCGGGGTTTCAATCGCTTCGTCAAGGAAGTCGCGGAGCGCTTCATCGCAGTGGCGGCATTGGTGTTGTTGAGCCCGGTGTTGGCGGTAATTGCAATTGCGATACGTATCAACTCGCCCGGACCGGTGTTGTTTAAACAGATGCGACACGGCTGGGACGGCAAGGCGATACGCGTCTACAAGTTTCGCACTATGCGGGTCGGGAAAGAGCGGGATGAGACTTTCAGGCAAGCGGTACGTGGCGATGACCGGATTACCCGGGTCGGGGCATTCCTCAGGCGCAGCAGCCTCGATGAGTTACCTCAGTTGTTCAACGTCTTTCAGGGCAAGATGTCACTGGTAGGTCCACGGCCACACCCGATTCAGCTGAACAAGTACTTCATGGACCAGATCGACTCCTATATGCAGCGGCACAAAGTGAAGCCCGGAATTACCGGGTGGGCGCAGGTCAACGGATTGCGCGGCCCGACCGATACACTGGAAAAGATGCAGCGCCGGATCGAGTTTGATCTCTATTACATAGAAAACTGGTCGTTGTGGTTCGATCTGCGCATCATCATCATGACGATCTTCAAAGGTTTCATGCACGAGAACGCGCATTGAATAACGCGGAAATCGGCTGCCGCAGCCGGACGGAAAGAGCATGAAAGACCTGGTAAGAAAACGCGTCCTGGTAACCGGCGGGGCAGGCTTCCTTGGCTCATTTCTCTGTGAGCGGTTGTTGCGCAATGGCCACGAGGTTATTTGCGTCGACAATTTCTTTACCGGGCGCAAGAAAAACATTCTGCATCTGTTGGACGATCCCTATTTCGAAATCGTGCGCCACGACGTTACCTTCCCGCTATATGTCGAAGTACAGGAAATCTATAACCTTGCGTGTCCGGCGTCGCCGATCCACTACCAGCATGACCCGGTTCAGACGACGAAGACCAATGTGCATGGCGCGATCAACATGCTGGGCCTGGCGAAGCGACTGGGCGCAAAAATATTCCAGGCGTCGACCAGCGAAGTTTATGGCGATCCTGAGGTTCATCCGCAGTCGGAAGATTACTGGGGGCACGTCAACCCGGTCGGTCATCGCTCGTGCTACGACGAGGGCAAGCGTTGTGCTGAAACGCTTTTTTTCGATTACCATCGCCAGCATCGCCTGCGAATAAAAGTGGCGCGGATATTCAATACTTATGGGCCACGCATGCATCCCGATGACGGGCGGGTGGTCTCAAATTTTATTTGCCAGGCATTGCGCAACGAAGACCTGACTATATTCGGCGATGGCACACAGACACGGGCATTCTGTTACGTTGAGGATCTGATCGACGCCTGTGTCCGGTTGATGGAAATAACCGACGACGATTTCACCGGTCCGGTCAATATCGGCAATCCCGGAGAATTTTCGATTGGCAGACTTGCAGAAATGGTCATCGAGATGACCGGATCGAAGTCCCGCGTGTGTTATGAGCCTTTGCCCAGTGACGATCCACGCCGGCGACGCCCGGATATCGCACTCGCCAAGGAGGCCTTGGGCTGGGAACCGAGTACCGCGTTGGAAGACGGGCTGGCCCGGACTATTGAGTATTTCGACGGGTTGATGCGGGAAGCTGCCCCGGACTGAGGTGGTGGGCGATACTGGGATTGAACCAGTGACCTCTGCCGTGTGAAGGCAGCGCTCTCCCGCTGAGCTAATCGCCCGTTCCGGCATCTCTGAGAGGTCACGATTCTAAGGGCCGGGTGACGCCACGGTCAAACCCCCGGCTCCTCTATTGCGTCCCAACTGTCAGCTTCATACAATTGCCGGATTCATAACATATCCGGGCACTTAGCCTGGATCTCTTCCCCCGGGGCAACTGGCCGGCACTTTATTGATTCAGCAACACAACCCCAGCGATCAGCGGCCCGATGACCTGGTGACCCGGACGTATCAGGGGGCTGGTGCTTCGGCCCGTGAATTCGATCTTGTCGATTTGTGGCGTGTCGTTATTCGCCAGCGATGGATAGTTTTGTTCGTTGCACTATTGACGACTGCCGCCGCGGTCGCCGCCGCCTTTCTGATGACCCCGGTATATCGCGCGCAGGTCCTCCTCGCCCCTGTAGAAGACGAAGCGGGTGGGAGTCGTCTCGCTACGCTCGCCGGCCAGTTTGG
>JAOTXR010000068.1 GCA_029862285.1 Gammaproteobacteria bacterium | reverse complement strand
CTGGCAAACGGCCAAACGATCGGTATCGCAGGACTGATCAACGAAGACCTGCGTGAGGTAGTCAGCAAGTTCCCTGGATTGGGCGATCTTCCTGTGATCGGTCACCTGTTCCGCAGCCAGGAATTCATCAAGGGTGAAACCGAGTTGGTTATCCTGGTTACACCGCACCTGGCAAAGCCGCTGCCGCCGAACCAGATCCAGTTGCCAACCGACAACTTTATCGAACCCAGCGATACCGAGTTCTACCTGATGGGTCGCATGGAGGGGCGTAGCAAAGAGGCCGTGACCGAAGTGCTCCCCGAAAAAGTTTCAACGCAGTCCAGCGGCGCCGAAGGAAATTTCGGCCATTCGATTCACTGAGGGCCATAGAAATGAATTACAAAACAATAATGATCCTGGCATCGGCACTGTCCTTCGTTGGCTGTGCAACCGATAGCTCACGTTTGGAAGACACCTATGGCGATTCGGTACGTAGCATGATCTATAACCAGATTGCCGATCCGGAAACGGCGGCCAATCCGGACCCGGATCCGGTACTCGGTTATGACGGATCGAAAGCCGAGAACGTGCTCGATACCCACAATAAAAACGTGACAAAAGCGGAGCAGACGACCAAAGACATAAACCTCGATATCGGCAAGTAAAACTCCACACGGGGGCAGAGAAATGACAGGTACAACGCGACGGTTCAGGAGCCCACCAAAGAGGCAGGACGGCATTATTGTCGTTATTGTCGCGATCGGTGCGGCAGCATTGCTGGGCGCGGGTGCACTCGCATTCGATGTCGGTCATGTCATCCTAAGCAAGACGCGGCTGCAGAATTCTGTCGATGCGGCCGCACTGAGTGGTGCAAAGGAAATCGATATATCCGGTGACACGGCCCAGGCTGCTGCTGCAGCGCGCGATGCATTCGAGCAGAATGCGCTGGCAAACGGCAATCATGACCTGCTTGAATATTTCAACGATGGTGGCGCTGTCGATGTCCAGTTTTCTGCGACGCTACATCCGTTTGTACCTGCCACAGAGCCACCCGAATACGTGCGGGTACGGGTCAACAATCTGCCGCTTGACACGTGGCTTGCCAGTATTGTCGGCATCACGGAAAAGAGCGTGGCCGCCACCGCGGTTGCCGGCCCGAGCCCACCGCTGGGTCCTGAGAGTGAGGCCTGCAACCTCGCGCCGATGATGATCTGCGGTGATCCCGAGCCGGATGAGGGCACCAATTTTGGTTACATCCTCGACGATTTACAGGTACTCAAGACCAGCGCCCAAAACGGGAATTTCGATGTGGGTCCCGGAAACTTTCAACTGGTGCGACTCGACGGCGGACAAGGCGCCGCCGATATTCGCGCTGCGACGGCCGGCGGTTTTGGTGCTTGCCTGTCCGACGACGAAGATATTGAAACCGAACCCGGTAACACGGTCGGTCCCGTGGCGCAGGGCATGAATACTCGTTTTGGCATACACACCGGAGTGATGAACGGCACCGAGGATATTTATCCACCCGACGTTGTCACGACCGAAAACTCTGTGGAATTCGAATTCGATCAAAATGGGCATCTCATCACGCAGATCGATGAACTGGATTTTACCCACCAGATGTACACGCAGCGAAGCAGTGACGGCCTGTACGATCACACGCCCGCCCCCGATGGACCGGGTCACTTCGAGAGACGTGTGATGGCGGTACCAATCGGCGATTGCACCGAAACAACCACCGGGCATGGCTTCGTGCCGTTGTTGGGCTACGCCTGCTTTTTCCTGCTCCAGCGAGTATCTCACCAGGGAAATGAGTCGCATATCTATGGTCAGTTCGTAGAAGGCTGCCGTGCCAGGGGTAGACCGGGACCCGACCCAGGCGATAGTGGCACGGCTGTTACCAGCGGACCGCACATTATCCAGCTCTACGAAGATCCTAACAGTACCGACTCATGAAACTACAAGCGTGGAAATCCGGACAGCGTGGAACGGCCGCGGTCGAGTTGGCTATCGCATTACCCTTTCTGCTCTTCCTGCTGCTGGCGATCGGCGAGGTGGGCCGGGCCATCGTACAGTACAACGAGCTGACAAAAGCTACTCGCGATGCCGCACGCTACCTAGCCGATCACGCCGCCATCGGTAGCACCGATGTAATCAATATCGATGCGGAGCTCGACAGAGCGACTCGTGAGCTGCTCGTCTATGGCAAGCCGCTCGCCGGGACAACGCCCATACTGCCGGGACTGGATATATCGGATGTCACCATTGTAGTCGTCGATGACGTACATGTGCGTGTGGACGTGGATTACAACTACGCCCCGACGATTGGCGGTGTGACGATGCCCATGTTCGGCACCGGCCCTGCATTTGATATTGCCATCCCACTGCGTGCCAGCGTCGCAATGAGGGCGCTGTGATGCGAGTAAGACCGGAAAATGGCACAACCACCGTGGAATTCGCGATCGTCGGCGCGCTGTTCTTTATGGTGTTGTTGGGCATACTCGAATTTGGCCGGGCTATTTATACGTGGAACACACTGAGTGAAGTGGCCCGACGCGGGGCGCGAATTGCCGCAGTCTGTCCACTCTATCATTCGGCCATCGAACGCGTCGCCCTGATCACATCACCGGGCGATACGGGTGACAGCCCATTTGTCCGTGGACTCGGACCACAACATATCGGTATTGAATACCTCGACGAAGACGGCGCCAGCATCGCCGATCCGGCCGGTAATTTCTCAGACATTTGGTTCGTGCGCGTATCTATAACTGGATTCGACTACACCACACTAATTCCGTTTATCAGTATGGATCGTGTTATTCGGGCACCGGGATTCTCTGCGACGCTACCCAGGGAGAGTCTGGGCATTCCGCGTGAAGGCGCCAGTCCTGTCTGCTTTGGAACCGCAACCTAGGAGAGTTGTTCGTCATGAGCACATCGCTACAGATTATCGTCGCCGGACGCGACAGGGAAACCATCGAAACTCTCGCTGCGACAGCCGGAGAACACTTCAAGTGTGAGCCGATCCTGCAGCACATCGACAACGGGCATGCGGACCCGCTTTACGGGCACCATGAAACGCCGGACCTGCTGATTCTGGCTCTCGCCGCCGACTGGAGCGAACAATTGGGGGCCATTTGTGATCGTCCCGCTGCGGCTCGACCCACGATGCTGGTCATCGGCCCGGAAACGGAAATCGACGCTATACGCCTGGCAATGCGCGCCGGCGCACGCGACTATCTTTCTGCCCCGGCTAAGAAACACGAACTGATTCAGGCTTTGTCACTCATTCAAGAGGAAGAGCGGCGCCACGATCGAGGCCCCTGCCGCTGGACGTCAATCATCGGTGTCAAGGGCGGAATCGGGGCGAGCATGATCGCGTGCAACCTGGCGGAACTGGCCTGCCGGCAAAACAAAGATACAGTACTACTCGACCTGAACCTGCAAGCCGGTAGCCTTGCCGGCTATCTGGACGTCGAGCCACGCAACAGTTTCTTCGACGCCGTCGAAGCGGCACCCGATCTGGACTCCGTTGCTCTTGAAGGCTACATGAGTAAGACAGCCACTGGTTTGCGTCTGCTGGCTGCCCCGGCGGACCAGTTAGTTTTGCCAGAGCAAATGTCACCAGACAGCATCGGTACCGTCTACGAACTGCTTGCAGACAACTACAATCATGTTATCGCTGACGTGCCGCAGCGCCTCGATCATGTCATTGCGATGGCTATTGAACAATCCGACGAGATTTTTCTCGTGATGGAACAATCCGTTGCTGCACTTCGCGAAACGCTGCGCTTTCTGGAACTTCTGAGCCGCGAGTTCGCGATCGACGAGTCGAGGGTTCGCATCGTCATCAATCGATTTTCCAAAAACGCCAGCGTGACCGAGCGACAAATTCGGAAAAATCTGGGTGATCTTGCTATCAGCACCATTCCGAACGATTTCCGTGCGGTGAGAGAGAGCCTGGATATGGGTATTCCAATTGTTCGCCATGCACGCAACTCGGCATCCACCAAGGCGTTGATCCGACTTGGGGAAGAGCTGACAGGACAGAAACCGGAACGCGGCTCGTTTGTCAGTTCGCTGACCAATATCTTGAGGAGTTAAGACGAAGTTGGATAACAAACCTAAAAAATCGGCTGAGCCCGCTACCGAGTTCGCCATCCGTCCGCGATCCGCCAAGCGCATGCAGCAGAGCAGCGACCAGGAGGCGCACTGGAAGATGGCTGTATATCAGCGTCTGCTCAAAGTCATGGATCTGTCACTCATCGGAACGCTGGGAGAAGACGAAGCACGCACTCAGATCCGACAGATCTGCGATCAGATCATGGCGGAGCAGTCGGTCCCCCTGAGCCGCGCGGCACGGCAACGCGTCATCAAACAGATCGAAGATGAGGTGCTGGGACTGGGTCCACTGGAGCCACTGCTCGCGGATCCGACTATTTCGGATATCCTGGTAAACCGTTACGACAGTGTCTACATCGAGCGTGCCGGCAAACTGGAAAATACAGATGTCCGGTTCAACAACGATCAGCACTTGTTGAACATTATCGACCGAATTGTCTCGGCCATCGGCCGCCGCATCGATGAGCTGTCACCAATGGTCGATGCTCGCCTTAAAGACGGCTCCCGTGTGAATGCCATAATTCCACCGCTCGCGCTCGATGGTCCCTCGGTATCGATACGCCGATTCGCAGTTCAGATTCTCGATATGGAAAACCTGATCGCGCTGAACTCATTAACCAGAGACGCCGCCGATCTGCTGCTCGGCATCGTCAAGGCAAGACTCAATATCCTGATATCGGGCGGCACCGGTACCGGCAAGACCACAATGCTCAATATCCTCTCCGGTAACATTCCGGAGGATGAGCGCATCGTGACCATCGAGGACTCTGCGGAACTACAGCTACAGCAACCGCACGTCGTCCGGCTCGAGACCCGCCCGGCGAATATTGAAGGCAAGGGCGAAATCACCCAACGGGACCTGGTCCGCAACAGCCTGCGTATGCGCCCCGACCGTATCGTCGTCGGCGAAGTTCGTGGCGGAGAAGCGTTAGACATGCTTCAGGCCATGAATACCGGCCATGACGGTTCGCTGACCACCGTTCACGCGAACACCCCGCGCGACGCGCTCGCACGCATCGAGAATATGGTGTCGATGACGGGAATAGCTTTTCCGCCAAAGGCCCTGCGTACGCAGATTGCCTCGGCGCTGGACGTCGTATTGCAAATTGAGCGTCAGGAAGACGGTAAACGACGACTGGTAAGCATCCAGGAAATCGTCGGTATGGAGGGTGACGTGATTACGATGTCAGAGTTATTCAGGTTTGAAAGAACAGGTGTGGATGAAGACGGCAATGTGCATGGCTGCTATCGCCCAACAGGCGTGGTACCGAGTTTCCGGACGCAGTTGGAACGACGCGGCATTTCCTGTCCTCTGGAATTATTCGACCCCGAAAGGAGAGTAGAATGCTAGATCAACTACTCAGTCCCGGCCTGAGTTTGTACTTATTCATGGTATTTGCCGCTGTGGTAATGCTGTCTCAGGGCCTTATCGTGCCGACCTTCGGCGATGCGCGCAAAACCGAAAGACACATTAAAAAAAGACTGGCTCGGGTCGCATCAGCGTCACACCGAGGTCAGTTGCGGTCTCTACTTCGCGAGAAGTATCTACGCCGCCTTTCAGGCCCGGAGAGATTTTTTGAATCATTGCCAGGCATGGAGTCACTTGCGCGCCGGATAGAACAGTCGGGGCACCAGATACTGGCATACAAGATCGTTCTGCTGGGTTTTGCCCTGTCACTTTTGCTGGCGGCTACAGCCTGGTGGCTGACACGGCAATCGCCTGCCGTAATTGCATTTGCTCTGATCGGATTCTGGCTCCCGTTTTTCAAGATAAATCGGGATCGGGCGCAACGCATAGCTTCCATCGAAGAACAGTTGCCGGATGCGGTCGATATCATCAAACGCGCCCTGCGTGCCGGCCATCCGTTCAGCGATGCTGTCAACATGGTCGGACAGGAACTGGATGGAGCGGTCGGACGAGAGTTCGCGCTCACGTTCGCCGATATCAACTACGGTAACGATCAGCGTAATGCTCTGCTTGGGTTGCTGGAGAGAGTGCCGTCGATGACGGTCACCGCAATGGTGACAGCCGTTCTCATACAGAAAGAGACTGGCGGCAACCTTGCCGAGATACTCGAACAGCTAAGCAAGCTTATCCGTGCCCGGTTTCGTTTCTACCGGAAGGTACGCACACTATCGGCAGAGGGCCGGCTCTCGGCATGGATACTCGGGATGATACCGCTGGCATTGTTTGCGGTCGTCTGGGTCACCACACCCGACTACCTGCCGACTCTGCTGGAGGAACCACTGGGTCGCAAACTGATCATGGGTGCAGCGGTGCTGATGCTGATCGGCACCATGTGGATCAAAAAACTGATACGCATCGAGGCGTAAGATGGAATATCTGCTCGGCATACTTAGAGGCTCCCTCCAGGACGAATTCCAGGTCCGGGTCGTCTTTGTCGGTCTTGTGGCACTGGCATTCCTGGGAATCGGTCTATCCTTGAGCATGCTGGCCGCCAGTGCCGCCAGTCCCCTGCGCCGGCGTTTGCATATTGGCAAGGGCGGGCGCACAAAGAAAGCAGCTACTAACCGGTTTGCGAAGACAATCGAACCAGTGTCACATTACATTCTGCCGTCGAAAGAAAAAGAACGCTCCCATGTTAGAGAGCAACTGGTACACGCCGGTTACCGGTCGCAGAGCGCGATGACCGTCTACTACTCAATCAAGCTCCTCATGGCAATGATTTTGCCTCTCCTCGTGCTGGCTTCGGCGCCATTTTTCCCGCAACTGGACGCAAGTGTCATCATATTCTTCACGGCGGCAGCCAGTTTCATCGGTGTAATGGGACCCAACATATACCTGCATAACAAAGTTGAAAAACGCCAGCGTGCGCTGCGTCACGGTTTCCCGGATGCGCTGGATCTGCTGGTTGTCTGCGTCGAAGCGGGGCTGGGCCTCAGCGCGGCAATTCAGCGCGTGGCAGAAGAAATCTGTGTCAGTTATCCGGAGCTGGCCGACGATTTGCTGTTGGTAACAACGGAAATCCGTGCAGGCATAGACAACGTTGCGGCACTCAAGAATCTCGCCGCCCGCACCGGGCTGAGCGACATACGCGGACTGGTCACACTCCTGTCTCAGAGTATGCGCTTTGGCACCAGTATCGCCGACACACTGAGAGTCTATTCCGAGGAATTTCGTGACAAACGAATGCAGGCTGCAGAGGAACAGGCCGCGAAGCTCGGAACGAAATTGATTTTCCCATTGGTGACGTGTCTGTTTCCGGCCTTTTTTGTCGTGACGATCGGACCGGCAATCCTCAAAGTACTTGAAGCAGTAGGGAGACTGTGATGCGTATAACCTTACTCTTGATCATCGCCGCGATATCCGGCTGCGCAACCACACCTACGGTAAACAGCAACGACTATTCGGATTTGTACGCCGGGCGATCACAGGTCGCTTTTGCCACCCAGCTGCCAGCCATGTCCGCAAAAGAGGCTCTTGTTCGCGGTGACCAGGCTTACCGCAAGGGAGATCTGGACCAGGCGCTGTATCATTATCTGACAGCGGTACATAAGGACGACGTGTCACCCATTCCTTTCCACCGCATCGGTATAGTGCACCAGCAGCGCGGCAATCTCGAACTTGCCGCACGCGCATTCAGTTATGCACTCAAGAGAGATCGAAACCATGCCGATACACTGGAGCAACTCGGCCTGGTCCTGCTGCATGGCCGCAAGCCCGAGGCAGCACGCGTTTACCTGGAACGGGCACTGATTGCCGACGACAAGCGGGTACGTTCTCACAATGGCATGGGCGTTATCGCCGATCTTGCCGGGGATCACGCTGTTGCAGCAGAACATTACCGGCAGGCAATAGAACTGAAACCGGGCGATACCCGGGTGCTGAATAACCTCGGTTACTCGCTATATCTCTCCGGGGACTGGGCGGGAGCGGAAAAGTATCTCAAAGAAGTGCTGCGAATCGAGCCTGATCACGAGCTGGCTATACGAAATCTCGCCCTGCTCGAGGTCCGCCGGCAGAATCCGGACACCGCGTTAGCCCTGCTCGAGCGGGTCATGTCCAAAGCAACTGCGAATAACGACGTCGGATACCTGTGCATGCTGGACGGCCAACACGAGTTGGCGGCAAAGTATTTCAGCACCGCAATCCGCTTGTCCCCTAGCTATTACGAGCTGGCACAAGACAACCTGGAACGAAATCAAAAGCTGGCACAAGAGGCTCAGGATGGCCTGGGTCGGTACTTCGCTGACCGGGCTGCGGGTGAATCGACGCCTGCTTCACCAGCCGTCGAGTCGAACCCC
>JAOTXR010000067.1 GCA_029862285.1 Gammaproteobacteria bacterium | reverse complement strand
CGAAAATCTTCAATGAACGGAATCGTGGTGCCGGTTTTGGTTTTTTCTTTCGCGAGGGTAGTGGCGATACAGTAGCAAGTGATGTTGCTGCAACTGCCTCGGCGATGGCGGTTCCAGTGTCTGGCTTGAATCCACTGACCAATACCGCCAGCGTTGCGGGATTGGACTGCCGCAATGCATCGCCGACAAGGTGCCTTGCAAGGTCCAGGCGCTTGAATGCCGTCGCGTCGGCGGGGAGCATACCGAGACTGATTCCGGTTTGAGCGCTGTTGCTTAAACGGGTTTGTGCTGCGGGAATTGCGCTCTTGCTGCCGATTCGTTTTTGCAGTCGCAGCAAGCGGCTGCCGGCGGGTAGCTTTTTCCAGGCCGTTGTCGCCAGATCCTCGGGCACCACTATCAGCAGATGATCCAGCTTTTCAAGCTGTTTTCGTGTTGGCAGGCTCGCCGTCCGCGAGATTGCCAGCCGGCGTGTGTCGGGTAACAAATCCGTCATATATGGTTCGCCTTGACCGATATTTCCCAAAGCTCGATCATTGCCTGCTTAGGTGTTCTGCTCGTTGCCGGCAGCGTGCCCGGGGCATCCTAGCAGGACGATTCCCCGAATTCACGCTAAGTGAACTTCAATCAGCTTAGGGAAAACTATGGGCTCGGATTCTATCAGCGACGCTGATCCGCTAGAGACTGGAGAGTGGATCGAGTCCATTGAATCGGTCATGCGCACACAGGGACCGGATCGCGCCCGATTTATCGTGGACCAGGTGATGGATCATATGCGGCGCGCTGGCGCCGATATGCCCTACGGCGCGAATACCGCGTACCTCAACACCATACCGGCGTCGCAGCAGCCGGCGTATCCGGGCAATGAGGCGATCGAGAAGCGAATTGCCGCTTATCTGCGCTGGAATGCCATGGCCATGGTCGTGCAGGCCAATCGTGAGAGTTCCGAATATGGCGGCCACATCGCCAGCTACGCATCCGCTGCCACGCTCTACGAAGTGGGGTTCAACCATTTCTGGCGTGGCAGTCAGGGCAGCCACCGCGGCGACATGATTTTTATACAGGGGCACTCATCGCCAGGCATATACGCGCGCTCGTTTCTGGAAGGCCGTTTGACGGAAGCTCACCTGCGCGGATTTCGCCGCGAGGTTAGTGGTGGTCTGTCATCCTATCCGCATCCCTGGCTGATGCCTGATTACTGGCAATTCCCGACTGTGTCCATGGGTCTGGGGCCGATGATGGCCATTATGCAGGCACGCTTTACCCGTTACATGGAACATCGCGGGCTGATAGAACCGTCGGATCGCCGGGTGTGGTGTTTTCTGGGTGACGGCGAGATGGACGAGCCGGAGTCGTTGGGCGCGATTGACGTGCCGGTGCGTGAGAATCTCAATAATCTTATTTTTGTCATCAATTGCAATCTGCAGCGACTCGATGGGCCGGTGCGTGGCAATGGCAAGATCGTCCAGGAGCTCGAGGCCATATTCCGCGGCGCTGGTTGGAACGTGCTCAAAGTGTTGTGGGGCTCGCGTTGGGACCCGCTATTGCAGCGGGATACACACGGCGTGCTACAGCGGCGGATGGAAGAGGCGGTGGACGGCGAATACCAGGCATTCAAGTCCAACGACGGTGCCTACGTGCGGGAACACTTTTTTGGCAAGTATCCCGAGTTGGCAGAGATGGTCGCGAAGTTGAGCGACGAGGAAATCTGGCGGCTGAATCGCGGCGGCCATGATCGCCAGAAAGTCTATGCTGCTTATAAAACGGCCGTAACCAACACCGAGGGACCAACGGTAATCCTGGCAAAAACCGTCAAGGGCTTTGGCATGGGCAAGGCCGGCGAAGGCCTGATGACGGCCCACCAGGCCAAAAAACTCGATCTCGATGCGATTCGCAGTTTTCGGGACCGCTTCGATATTCCAGTGCCCGACGATCAACTTGCCGATGTGCCTTTTTGTCGTCTGCCAGAGGACAGCAACGAAGCGCACTACCTGGCGGAACGACGTAAGGCGCTCAGCGGGCCGTTGCCCATACGGATCACTGAGTCGCCACAACTCAAGGCGCCACCGATCGAGGCATTTGAGACTCAACTCAAGAGTAGTGGAACCCGCGAGATTTCCACGACGATGGCGCTCGTACGCATCATTACATCCTTGTTGCGCGACAAACAGCTGGGCAAGCATCTGGTGCCGATCGTTCCTGACGAGGCGCGGACCTTTGGTATGGAAGGTTTGTTTCGGCAAATCGGAATCTATTCGTCCAAGGGTCAACTGTATACGCCGCAGGATGCAGATCAGCTCATGTACTACCGCGAGGACAAAAAGGGCCAGATTCTGCAGGAAGGAATCAACGAAGCCGGTGCCTTTTGTTCCTGGATCGCCGCGGCGACCTCGTATGCCAATCATGGCGAATCCATGATTCCTTTCTACATTTTTTACTCCATGTTCGGGTTCCAGCGGATAGGCGATTTCGCCTGGGCCGCCGGTGATATGCAGGCCCGCGGTTTTCTGATTGGGGGTACAGCAGGCCGCACGACGCTTGCCGGCGAAGGCTTGCAGCATCAGGACGGTCATAGCTTGCTGGCGGCATCGACCATTCCCAATTGTGTTGCCTACGATCCGACTTATGCCTATGAACTTGCAGTGATCGTGCGGGATGGACTGTTGCGCATGTTCGAGCAACAGGAAAACGTCTATTACTACATCACCTGCATGAACGAAAACTACACGCACCCCGCCATGCCAAAAGATTCCGAAGAAGGCATCCTGCGCGGCATGTACCGTTTGCGTGAGGGTGGTAAGGGACGCATTCGGGTGCAGTTGCTGGGCGCGGGTGCAATATTGCGTGAAGTAATTGCGGCGGCAGAACTGCTTGAGGCGCACTATGATGTGCCGGCCGATGTTTGGAGTGTGACCAGTTTTAATCGTTTGCGCCGCGAGGGTCTTTCGGCTGAACGCTGGAATCGACTGCATCCGGGGGAACCGCCGCGTCGCTGCTGGACTGATGTTTGTCTGGATGGCGTCAATGGTCCGTTTATTGCTGCCACGGATTACATGAAGATCGTCGCTGATCAGATCCGTCCGTGGGTCCCTGGCGAATACGTCACGCTTGGTACTGACGGATACGGGCGCAGCGATGGCCGCGCCGCACTGCGGCAACACTTTGAGGTTGACCGGCATCACATTGTCGTTACGGCACTCAAGTCGCTCGCAGACGAAGGGACTATCGAATTCGATTCGGTGAAGAAGGCGATGGGCAAATACGGTATCGATCCGGACCGGCCCAACCCGGTCGGACTCTAGGCGGCGCTGTGGCGATCAAGGAAGTCAGGGTTCCGGATATCGGTGATTTCACCAACGTGGAAATCATCGAAGTGATGGTCAGCGCCGGCGATGTGCTGTCGCCGGAAGACCCTTTGATTACGCTGGAAACGGAGAAGGCGGCGATGGACGTCCCGGCGCCGTTTGCCGGCAAAGTAGAGTTGATTCGCGTCAAGGCCGGCGACCGGGTGAGCCAGGGCGACCTGATTGCAATGATCGAAGTAGCCGATGATGATGTAGCTTCAGCAAAAGAATCTGCGCCAGCGGAGAAAACGGCGGTTATCCAATTCGTCGAGGTGCCCGACATAGGGGATTTCGAGAATGTTGATGTGATCGAGGTTCATGTGTCGGTTGGCGATTCTGTTGTGGCCGAGGATCCGCTGATTACGCTGGAGACCGACAAGGCCGCAATGGACGTGCCCGCACCGGCTGCAGGAAAAATTGTCCAGGTACTTGTCCGTGTCGGTGACAAGGTATCGCAGGGGGACCGCATCGTGGCGATGGATGCCATTGCCGCAGCCCCGCCCGGAGAATCCGTTGCAACAAAGCAAGCGGTCGAAAAACCCCGGCCCGCCGCTGCAGCAGTAACACCCCAACAGCCCGCGCCGAAAGCACCGGCTGCCGGCTTGCCGCCGATCGACGAAACCACGTTTGCAGCCGCCCATGCCGGTCCTTCTGTGCGCAAGTTTGCGCGTGAACTTGGCGTCGATCTCGGTCGGGTTCAGGGTAGTGGCAACAAATCCCGGATCACTCGCGACGACATTACCGCTTTTGTAAAAGCCATAATGTCCGGTGCGATGCCGGCGGCCACCGGACCTGCATTGCCGGAAGTACCAAGAATTGACTTCGCAAAATTCGGCGCGGTCGAAATAAAGAAACTGTCTCGTATCCAGAAAATATCCGGTCCGCGCTTGCACGCAAGCTGGGTCAACCTGCCGCATGTGACTCAGCACGATCAGGCGGATATCACTGAGCTGGAGGCGCGGCGCAAAGAACTAAAAGCCGCAGCGATGGAGCAGGGCGCCAAACTGACTCCGCTGGCTTTTTTCGTTAAGGCATGTGTCAGTGCGTTGCAGGAATTTCCGGGATTCAATGCATCGCTGGACGCGGACAAAGAAAATCTCGTGCTGAAAAAGTATTTCCATATTGGATTTGCTGCGGATACACCGAATGGGTTGGTCGTTCCCGTAATACGCGATGCCGATCAAAAAGATCTGCTGGAAATTGCCCGGGAGCTGGGAGACATGGCCGGCAAGGCCCGCGAGGGGAAACTACCCGGCGAAGCAATGCGGGGTGGTTGTTTTACGATCTCGAGCCTTGGTGGAATCGGCGGCACCGCGTTCACTCCGATCATCAACGCACCGGAAGTTGCTATTCTTGGAATATCGCGCGCTGCGATGACGCCGGTTTGGCGTGACGACCAATTCCAGCCACGGTTGCTGGTGCCGTTGTCGCTATCCTACGACCATCGCGTCATTGATGGCGCTTCTGCCGCCCGCTTCACTACTTTTCTTGGCCAGGTCCTGGCCGATGTCGAAGCGCTGATACCCGACAGCCTCAAATGAGCGCAACTGTCTCGATCAGAGTGCCGGACATTGGCGACTTCGCTAATGTCGATGTCATCGAGGTGCACGTCGGTCCGGGTGACACCGTTGCGACGGAAGACCCGCTGATCACACTGGAAACCGAGAAAGCTGCAATGGATGTGCCGGCCCCGCAAGCAGGCGTGGTGCGTGAGATGGGCTTGGCAATTGGTGATAAGGCGTCTGAAGGCACTTTGATTTGTCTGCTCGAGCCGACCGGAGATACCGCTGTTGCCGCCAGTGAGGTCTCGACGACAGAACCGGCGCCGGTCTCGGCACCTGTGGGCGGTTACGACGGCAAGATCGATGTTGAAACTCAATTTGTTGCCTTGGGGGCCGGTGTCGGCGGCTATGCGGCGGCGTTCCGGGCTGCTGATTTGGGCCTGCAGGCCACGCTGGTCGACCGTTGGCCGACATTGGGAGGTGTGTGTCTCAATGTCGGTTGTATTCCGTCGAAAGCCTACTTGCATGCGGCAAAAGTTATTGAAGATGCCGCGGCATTACAGTCACATGGAATCAGTTTTGGTCCACCTGAAATCGACAAGGACAAGCTGCGTGAGTGGAAAGACAAAGTAGTCAGCAAACTTACCGGTGGTCTGGCGGGTTTGGCTAAACAACGCAAGGTCGATGTGATTCAGGGTGATGCGCGTTTTGTATCACCGCACCACCTGGAAATTGATACTGCCGACGGAAAGAAAATATTGCAGTTTGAACAATGCGTCATTGCAGCCGGATCGGAGCCGGCGCGTTTGCCGTTTCAACCTGACGATGAGCGAATATTGGATTCCACAACGGCACTGGAGCTTGCCGAATTACCCGATTCGATGCTGGTTATCGGCGGTGGCATCATCGGTCTGGAGATGGCAACAGTCTATTCGGCGCTCGGTGTCAGGATTACGGTAGTGGAGCTGACCGACAAGCTGATTCCGGAATGCGACCAGGATCTGGTGCGGCCCTTGCGCAAACGCATTAACCCGCAATATGAGAATATCTACCTCAGCACCAGGGTCACCGCAATCAAGGTCAACAAAAAGAGTATTACGGTTTCATTCGACGGTAAGGACGCACCGGAAAGCGCGAGGTTCGAAAGAGTGTTGGTGGCCATCGGCCGGCGACCAAACGGTGACCTGATCGGCGCCGAAGCCGCCGGAGTCACGGTTGATACACGTGGCTTCATCGCAGTCGATAAGAAAATGCGTACCAACGTTCCGCACATCTATGCGGTTGGCGACATCGTCGGCCAGCCCATGCTGGCCCACAAGGGTACCCATCAGGGCCGGGTGGCTGCCGAAGTTGCAGCAGGTCACAAGGTTGCCTTCGATGCCAAGGTTATTCCTTCGGTTGCCTACACCGATCCGGAGATTGCCTGGGTAGGCGTCACGGAGAATGAAGCGAAAGCAGCCGGCATCGGTTATGGCAAGGGTGCATTTCCGTGGGCGGCCAGCGGTCGTTCGCTCGGCATGGGCCGCCAGGACGGTATGACAAAGCTGCTTTTCGATGAAGACTCCGGCCGCCTGATCGGCGCCGGTATGGTCGGTCCGCACGCCGGCGATCTGATCTCCGAGTGTGCACTGGCCATCGAAATGGGTTGTGATGCCGAAGACATTGGTCTCACGATTCATCCGCACCCGACATTGTCCGAAACCGTAATGATGGCGGCGGAAATGTTCGAGGGCACGATCATCGACCTGTATGCGCCGAAGAAGAAAAAAAGAAAGTAGCTGTCGGATGCGTTTTGTAGCGGTAGCGTTGTTGATCAGCGTCGCTGCATGCGGTGATACGCGGGAAGATTGTTGCAACGTTTCTCTTACGATCATCGTGCCGGAGGAAACCGGTACCGTTTACCTGTCCGGCAATCTCCCGGAACTGGGTCCCTGGGCGCCCGATGGTCTGGCGATGGACGGCGAGGGCAGCAAGCGCACAGCCAGTATCCACATTCCAATCGGTTTTGATTTCGAATACAAGTTCACCTTGGGCAGCTGGGATCGCGAGATGCTCAACGCATCCGGCGCAGTGCCGGAAAACTTTCGACTGCGCGTCAATGGCGACAAGACGGTGCACCATGACATCAGCCAGTTCAAGAGGGATCCATTGGAGTACTTTGCCGATTGGAAGGCGTCGGGTGTCAAGGGACGCATGCTGTTCTGGACCAATGTCGAATCGGCTTTTTTAGGGCCGTCGCGTCATGTCGAGATCTGGTTGCCACCCGGTTATGACGACAATGAGACGAAGCGATACCCGGTTCTTTATATGCACGACGGCCAGAACCTGTTCGATCCGCGCAGAGCCAATACCGGGGTAGATTGGGGTGTCGACGAAGCGATGGTGCGATTGACTGAGGCCGGCGTCATTTCGCCGGCAATTGTCGTTGGCGTATGGAGCACGGCGGATCGCGGGCCTGAATACTCACCCTGGCATGGGGCGCCGGATTACGCACGATTTCTGATTGAAGAGCTCAAGCCCAGAGTCGATATGGAATTCCGTACCCTGACCGGCCCGGAGAATACTGCGGTGATGGGTGCGTCAATGGGCGGACTGCTCTCATTTTTTCTGGTGACCTATCATCCGGAAGTCTTCGGCAGCTGCGGTTGCATGTCGACGCATTTTCCGCTGTCAGAGGCGGTCATGGGGACTGGTGGCAGAGATCGGACACCGTACATCCTGCGTGATATCGACAACGACCTGGCAGCTCCGGCAGGCGTGCGTTACTGGTTCGATTATGGTGGCAAAGGTCTGGATGCGAGCTATGGTAAAACTCACAAGGCGGTGCGCGATTGGTTGCTCGCACAGGGCAAGGTAGAGAATACTGATTTCGTCATCCGAAAATATGCCAAAGCCGATCACAACGAATCCTCGTGGCGTGCCCGGCTCGATGATCCACTGCGTTTTCTGTTTGCCGTCCAACGATAACAGGGTTCAGATCGCAATTACCTGACCGCATTTACCCGCCAGATCAGGAACAAGGCCGGTATCACTACCAGCGTCAGCAAAGTGGCACTGATCATGCCGCCGACCATTGGTGCGGCGATGCGACGCATCACTTCGGAGCCGGTGCCGCTGCCGATCATGATCGGTATTAATCCTGCAATTATCGCCGCGACGGTCATCATGATGGGTCGGACCCGGAGCAGGGCGCCTTCGACGACGGCCTGGCGTACGTGGTCGGTAGTCAGCTCACTACCTCGTGTCCCGGCATCGGCAATTTGGCGACGCATCGCCTGGTTTAAATAAACCAGCATGACCACACCAATCTCCACTGCTACACCGGCCAGTGCGATAAACCCGACACCCACCGCAACCGAGAGGTCGTAACCCAGCCAGTACAACAACCAGAGCCCGCCAATCAAAGCCATTGGCAATGTGCCGATGATGATTGCGACTTCGGCGAAACGACCGAAGTTGATATACAGCAGCAACATTATGATGGCCAGTGTTACCGGTCCGACCACGAGCAAACGTTCTTTTGCCCTGACCATGTACTCGTAC
>JAOTXR010000424.1 GCA_029862285.1 Gammaproteobacteria bacterium | reverse complement strand
ATCGACGCCCCCGAAAAAACCCAACTGTGGTCGGACCATGCACGTAAAGGACTACGCAAGTTGATCGATGGTCAGATGCTGCGTATCGAAATGGTCGAACGTGATCGTTATGAGCGCATAATCGCCAGGGTTTACCGGGTGCGTGACAATCTCTATATCAATGCAAGGATGATCGACGCAGGACATGCCTGGGTCTATCGTCGATATACGGATGACAAACAATTCATCGACGGCGAGAAGAATGCCAGGGAAAATGGTGTCGGACTGTGGCAACTGCCGGAACATGAAAGAATTCCGCCGTGGGAATGGCGCAAGGAGAACGAAGAATCATGAAGCCACTCAGTCACGCGCTCCTGGTTGCAATTGTCCTGCTGACTGGCTGCGCCCGAGACGCTCAAAACGCCGAAAACAATGAAGCAGGCAGTCAGCAAACAGCATTTGATGTCCTGATAGACGCGGGTGCGACCAGAGAACTGTGTTTCGAATCAGAGCAGGGCGATGTCGTTCTCTACCGGTTCGAAGCCGATCGGCCATTGGACTTCAACCTTCACTACCACATTGAGAAAGAGATCTACTATCCGGTGCCGGCGCAGGTGACGGCTGCTGAGAAAGGTCAGTACATCGTGCCGGTAGATCAGACGTACTGCCTGATGTGGACTATCAATGACCCGGCAGTCGTCAGTCTTTCGACTGAGGTAAACGGCGCAGGCGCGATAACCTGGTATTGAACACCGTCCGCGTTGCTCGACTGCGGTGCCATAGCGCGAGACTCAACAGCAGCGCGATCGCCGGGAGCGACAGGGTTCCACCACCGCCACCGCTGGAAAATGCAATCGGTGGCAGCGGCCTGCTGTCACGAATAATGTCTTCCATGGCCAGGAGACTCAAAGCCGGGCTTTCCGCCGGACCGTATTCCAACACCAAATCACCCGTGTAGGCATCGTAGACTTCGATCAGCACGTCGTAGTAATCGGAAGCAAAGCCGGACAGCAATTCAGTTTCTACTTCGTAATCGTCCAGACCGGAACTACCGTAGATAGTAAACACATCGCTATCGAAAACCTGCAACCATCCGCCGGTCGTGCCACGCAGGTAGACTTGCAAAAACAAATCCGCATCGAAGTAATCGGTATCGATATCCATACTGACGCGCAGATAGCTAAAAAAGCCATCGTGGTCCATGTCGTCAAAGAGCTGGGTACGGGTGGAGTAGATTCGGTAAGCACAGCAAGTGACGTTTTCTGTGCCAACGGCGTGCTGCTTGTCTTTCCCGGAATAGGCCGTTTTCGGCCGTACATCGAAGGTCTTGAGAGTAGCCGGGTCTTGCCGCTCGTTGGCGGCACGTTCGCTTTCGAACCCAGCGTTCGAGCGGGCCGATCGCGCATCTTCTGCTGCGGGGGCAGCGTCTTGCATTCCAACGGCAAGCAGCAATGCAGCCAGGAATTGAATGTACCGGTATGACCCGGGTCTCGAAGAAATCATGGCAACCTCTTGCAGTTCTGTTGCTGGTGTTGCCAATTCAAGCAAATTCACCATGAACCGGGACTGAACCATGCATGGCGCAACGAGTATCCCGTTCCAGCGGCGAGCCCGGGTTTACTCGATCACGACAGGGTGGAGCGCTTTGGGGTGGGGCCAGATTAGCGTTTGGGCCTGGCCAGAAATGCAAAGGGAATGGCGAACGGGCCAAACAAGAGCCCCATGAAAACCCAGAACCGCACATTCGCCTGGCGTGACGAAGCAATTCGATAACACGCGTACATTGACGCCAACGTCAGGACAATCAGCGCATAGATCATGTTGTCGCCCGGGTCGCCGAGCCCATGTCAGGGTTGGTACAGTGCCACATGCGCACCCGCCGGATCGTTGATGACACAATAGCGTGCGTCGCCCATGTTCTTCGGGCCAGCCACTACTCTGCCACCGCGTACTTTGCAACGGCTGATACTCTGGTCCAGGTCGTCCACGACAATGTAAAGCATCCACACGGGTGGCTGGTCGGCATTGCCACCTCGCGCGTGGCATATGCCCGCCACCGCGTCGCCGCCTGGCGGGACCATCATGTAATCGGCATATTCGCCCATGTCGACCTCAGCCGACGACCAGCCAACCACATCGTTGTAGAAATCTCTAAGCTCATCGGCGTTCTCGATTGTGAGGTCAATCCATCCGATCGAACCGGTTTTGGTTTTTTCTTCTGCCATGTGAGCAACTCCTGAACCTATGGAACGAGCACAGCAGCGCC
>JAOTXR010000423.1 GCA_029862285.1 Gammaproteobacteria bacterium | reverse complement strand
TGGCAATAGTAGAAGTCTGTGGCAGAACCCATGCCTGCTTGCTGCCCCACACTTTGTGCCGCCCACCGGAGATCGGGTCTTCCCGTGAAGCGGCGAGTGAAAGTGCGGTGTCATAGATGGGGTCGCAATCCGGGATCCGGCCCGTACGCGCCAGCATGAAACCACCGCTGCGGTAGTGCAGAAAGGCCGGGTCGGTGGTGCGGCTCAGCATGCCAATGATTGCGTTGGCTTCATGGCCGGAACTGCCGATCGTGTAAAAACCCTCGTTGCGGGCGCGGAGTTCACGTGCGGCCATGTCGAGCAGGCGCGAGGTCATCATCGTGTCGAATAACGACAGCAGTTGTTTGCCGGTAAACGCGCTGTCACCGGAAACCGGAGCGTCGGCGTCGCACGGACAAAACGGTTCATCCCAGTTATCGAGAAAATCGGTGAAATTGCGATCGACAATCTCGGCACGATTGATGCCGCGTGTTCCAGACTTGATCAGACTCGGATTAGTCATATCCGTAACCAGTAGTCAGAAAGCGTTGACGCCAGTCAGTTCGCGGCCGATGACCAGTTCGTGCACCGTTTCGGTGCCTTCATAGGTGATAACACTTTCCAGATTGAGCATATGGCGTATCGGGCAGAATTCCACACTGATCCCGCTGCCACCCAGCAGGTCGCGCGAATCACGCGCGATATCCAGCGCCATGCGCACATTGTTCCACTTGGCCAGCGAAACCTGGGTCGGTGACATGCGGCCTGAATCCTTCAGGCGACCGAGACGCAAAGACAACAGTTGGGCCATCGTAATCTGCCGCGACATCTCGGCCAGTCGGCGTTGCACGGTTTGTGTGTGCGACAACGGGCGATTAAACAGGATACGGGTGCCGGTGTAATCGATCAGTTCACGCAGGCAGGCCTGCGCGGCGCCGATTGCACCCCAGGTTATGCCATAGCGCGCCTGTGTGAGACAGCCCAGCGGGCCCTTAAGCCCGCGTACGCCTGGCAAACGGTTGGCGTCTGGTATACGAACGTTATCGAAGAACAAAGACGATGTGACGGAGGCACGCAATGAAAACTTGTGTTCTATCTCCGGCGCTGCAAAACCCTTCGTTCCTTTTTCTACCAGGAAGCCCTGGACACCTTCATCCGTTTTGGCCCAGACTACAGCGATGTCGGCAATCGTGCCGTTGGTTATCCACATTTTCGATCCGTTAAGGACCCAATCGTCGCCGTCGCGTTTAGCGCGGGTTTGCATGTTGCCAGGATCGGATCCGCCCTGTGGTTCGGTAAGGCCAAAACAGCCAATTGCCTCGCCTTTGGCCAGTGCCGGTAGCCAGCGTTGTTTTTGTTCTTCAGAGCCATAGGCATAGATGGGATACATAACCAGGCTGGACTGAACCGACACGAAACTACGCAGGCCACTGTCGCCGCGTTCAAGTTCCTGGCAAATCAGCCCATAACAGACGCTATTCAGTCCGGCGCAGTCGTATCCTTCAATTGAACTGCCGAGCAGACCCAGTTCGGCGATTTCCGATACAAGCTCTGCCGGAAACCGGCCTTCCTCGAAGGCATCGGGGATTATCGGTAGTGCTTTTTCGTCGACAAAACGGGCGACCGTCTCTTTGACGAGTTGTTCTTCTTCGCTGAGTTCACTGTGCACGTCATAAAGATCCATCGGATCAAGTGCCCGTGGGTCCGAAGTTACATTTTCGGCGGCGGTGGCCATTGCGGCGCTCCTGACTGATTGACAACCGGCAATGATACGCGACTGCCCGCTGGCCCGGCACCCCGGGCGGGCTCCGGGACGAATATTGCGATACGTCGCGGAGAGGAAAGGTGTACCAGATTCGGTAGGTTGCGCCCCACAGGTCCGGCTCTATGGATGGCGGTACACTGGCGGCGCCAACACAGGGAGTAGCGCATGAAGATACCTGAGATTCTGCTGATCGAATCCGAGCATAAACCCGGTAACCTGGCGCGGATTCTGACTGTAATCGGTGACTATGGCCTTACCGTTGAGCATCTGACGATGGTGCATCGGGAGGGGGGCAAGACCGTCTGGGAAGTGACGCTGGAGATGGATGCCGAAGCGGATCGGCAGGTTTTTGATCGCATCGAGGAGTTGCCGCATGCAAAAGTGCTGGGGCGCTCGGACCGGGTCTTCAATCGTCATGCCGGTGGCAAGATTCATACCGTGTCCCGGGTGAACATAGAGACCCAGCAAGTGTTGCGTGATATCTACACACCCGGTGTGGCTCGCGTGTGC
>JAOTXR010000066.1 GCA_029862285.1 Gammaproteobacteria bacterium | reverse complement strand
CGGTAAACAATGACGAGATCCGGAAAATTCTGGCACAAGACAACACCACATGATTCCACGGTTGCAAAGTGAAACCCGAGCAATAGCACGCCGGTACCCTCCTTGCGCGCGCTCTCTATGTGCTCAAGGCCCTCGATTGTGCAACGACGCTGCAGTTTTGCCGGTGAAGACCACCAGAAATAAGGCACTTCGACCACGGTCATTCCCAACGAGGCAAAACTCTGCTTTTCCAGGGCGCGCCTCTGCCGCTGATCCAGCGAAGCGAAATAGGCATCGATGTTGCGCCGGACAATTTTTCGTGGCTTGGCCGCAAGAAACCAGGTCAACCGCCCGAACAGTCGGCCGAACCACAATTGAACGCGTAACGGTGCGATCTGACAAACACGTAACAGGGCAAGTGCCAGCAGTGTCAGCCAAAAACGGGCGCCAGTGCTGCGAGCGTAACCCCGCCAGCGCGACAGTTTGGTACGCAGTCTCTCTGTGTCTGGCTCTAGTTTGTCGGTGCCGGGTGACAAGTTCTGATCCATATGACCGATAGAGAAAGCCCGGTCGCGACTATGGCTTCGCGACCGGGCTCGTGGCAAAGATATCAGATTCCCGGGCTTTTTAAAGCTGCCCGGTTCATCTCGAGAAATCGCCTTCGGTTCGAGTCGGCGAACCGGCATACCCCGATAGACAGATGCACTGGATCAGCACATCGCTCGCCCGCCTGCATGCCAGAGACCGCCCGCACCGTACTGGCCGAACTAAATCGCTGACGCCAGTGTATCAAGCAGTTGATCAGCGTTCTCCCGACTGAAAACCATCGGCGGGCGAATCTTCAGCACATTGCTGCGTGGACCAGTTGCACCAATCAACACGCCGCGATCACGCATGGCGTTGACGATGTGCCTTGCCTCGTCCCCAGCAGGCTGCAGCGTATGACAATCACGCACCAGCTCTACGCCGATAAATAGCCCGCTACCGCGCACATCACCAATAATGTCGTATCGCTGCTGCATTTCTCTGAGCTTGTCGGTGAGATAGTTACCAAGGTGCTGCGCATTTTGTTGCAGATCTTCCGCCTCGATCACATCGAGAACGGCCAGTCCGGCGGCACAAGCCACCGGGCTGCCACCAAAAGTATTGAAGTAGTCGATTTTCCCGGCGAACGCCTGGATGATCCTCCGCGTGGTTATTACTGCAGCCAATGGAAATCCGTTACCCATCGGTTTGCCCACTGTGACGATGTCCGGAACAACATCGTAGCGCTCAAAACCCCAAAACTGCTCTCCAGTACGACCAAATCCAGCCTGGACTTCGTCGGCCACAAACAGACCACCAGCGTTACGTATTTGTTGCGCGGCGAGCTGCAAGAATTCGTGTGGCGGGGTGACGACACCATCACAGGAAAATATTGTATCGACAAGCAACATAGCTGGCCGCAGTTTGTGGCTGGCAAGCCGGTCCACAGCAAGTTTCACTTGCGCAGCGAAATGTTCTGCCAGGTCGGTCTCTGGATAACGGTGTGCGCCCCGAAAACTATCCGGCGCCGCGATCGTTTGCACAAATGCGCCGCGGCGTTGCGGCGGCGTATCCGCGGTGGAAAACTGCGCCACGGTACTTGTATTGCCATGGTATGCGTGATCGGTGACAACGACACCGGTTGCGCCAGCGTGGGCCTGCGCAATCCGGTAAGCCAGTTCGTTGGCTTCGCTACCGGTACAACAGTACAAGCAAACTGGATCGTCAAACGGAAACAATGCGCCGAGGCGCTGCGAGTAGTCGAGTATGCTTTCGTGCAAATAGCGCGTATGGGTGTTCAAAACAGCCATCTGGCGCGACACCTCGTTGACGACACGGGGATGACAATGGCCGACATGTGGCACGTTGTTATAGGCGTCCAGATAAGCCTGCCCGGCAGCATCGTAAAGCCAGACACCGTTGCCGCGCACCGCGTGTAACGGCTTGTCGTAAAAAAGTCGGTAGGCCGGGCCCAGCAACCGGTTCCGCTCCTTGACCAACGCCTCGGTAGATTTTGGTTTCACAGAGCCAGTTGACGGCAGCTCGCAAGCCTCGCGAAAACGCGCGATTGCTACGTCGCGTGGTATTTGAGCCAACAGATCAAGCAGACGCACAGCTTTTGGGTTGCTGGTCAGTATGTATTCGCGGTTCCCCGGGTAACGCGCGGCGCGCCAACTCGAAATGGCCACCGTGGTGGCCACTCGCGTTGCAATCAGGTCAAAGAGAACCGCTAGCTCGATTTCTTCCAGCGGTGTCAACTGGTGATAGGCCGATACCAGACCAGTGACAGGTCCAAGCGGGTCATCTCCTTCGGCAAGCTGATAGGCGGCCGCGACTGCCAAATCGACAACCAGGGGCGAGTGCACAAGATCGCCAAAATCAATAACCCCCGCAATCTGGTCGGGATCTTTCTCGTCCACCAGCACATTGCCCGGATTGAAGTCGTTATGAATGACTTGCGCCCGTAATCCCGGCAATACAGGTAGCGCCACCGCTTCAAACCCATCCAGTACTTCTGCCACGCGCCGGCGTTGGCGCTCTTCGGGGATATGGTCGACAAACTCACGTAATCGACGAGCGTTCTTTAAATCCCAAAGCAATTCATGCCGTGCCGCCGGATGAAAGTAGCCACGCAAGGCCCGGCCCAGTTGCGCCAAAGTGCTTCCTAACTCTTGTTGCAAACGAGCCGTTGCCCCATGGGCGTCCCCTAGTAACGTACCTGGCAAGAAACTCACCATCCGGGCCAGGCAGCTCGTACCATCCGCCGCGCTCACCGAAACGATATCAGTGCCTTCTACGCTTGAGCAGACGCGTGGTACCGGTAGTGTGGGATCGGTGCCCGCCACATGACGCAGCGCCCGGACCTGCAAGTCGACTACCTGAGGACTCTCTGCGGGATTGGCGAATTTGAGCACGTACTGTTTTTCATCGTCTGCGCTCAGGTGAAAGTTCTGGTCGCGCTCGCTCCCCAGTTGCTTCAGTCGTCCGGTCTGACCAAAATATCTGACGGCTACCTGCGATGCCTCATCCGGCGTGAATGCGGGTGGTGCAGTATCCAGTGTGTCGTCAGTCATCGGCCACTTCAGTAGACGCTGCAAACAGGAACACCGGTCATCGCCTTGTCGAGATCTGCACGCAGATTTAGTTGCAGGTCGCGCGGATGAATCGCGACACGCAGCTGCCCGCTGACTCTGGCCGCGGCACGGTTCAACGCATTGGACAGGCGCAGAAACAGTGCGCGAAAACGGGTATCGGCTTCGAAACCGACCAGCGGGATGCGCTGGAAACGATCGGTTCTGGAATCGTAGACGCCTGCCAGCGTTTCGTACTGATGAAACGGCAATTCACGAAGCCGGTCGCGAGAAATATCTCCCATCGCCCAGGCTGGTGGCACATAGAGTTCCGCCGGCATGAGATTGTTGGAATCAAACCAGTTATGGCAACGCAGTATCAGCGCTGAAATTTCCGGCGTATTGAGCGGCAAATGCTCGGCGACGCCACGGGAGAAGAACCGCCGGTGTAGTCGGTCATAGATGCCACGCGGCGCCGCGGCGTGATGTACCCAGCCGTGACCCGCCAGACTGTCGCCCTGTTGCTGCCGCGACCGCAGCCAATCGATTTCGGACGCGGCCCACGAACCACCCGGGACTACGAGCAGCGTTAGCGGGCCAATGTCGTTGTCGTCAAGTTGTTGCACGAGCTCCCGAACGACGCCGATCGTTTCGGGCATCACGTCGTGCACTGAAACCAGCCAGATCGGCTCAGCCATGGTTCCCCGCCAACGCGCCTCGTGACAGCACGTCCAGCCAGTGATTAACCGTCCACTCGTTAAGATTACAGGCTGCCTCGCGGCCGCGCCGTGCTTTTAGTGTGCGTAACGCCGGATCGAGACCGGCAACCCGCTTGATTGCCGCCGCGAGATCCTCGCCCTCCGCAATCCTAAACAGGCCCGGACTCAAGTCTTGCCACTGCGTGATGCCGCATTCCCGTGAGACGAGCACCGTACGGCTTCGGGTCATCGCTTCGAGTGCAATCGTACCGAAAGACTCGACACGTGACGGCAATACGAGCATGTCGGTTGCATCGATTATCTCCGGCATCTGCGCTCGCGCTACCCAGCCCGCATATTCGAGATTAGTAATACGTGCCGCCGCTTCTTCCACCAAGTCGAGTTGTGGCCCGGTTCCGACAATACGAAATTGAATATCGGGCAACGCCTGCGCCGCCGCAATCACTGATTCGAGATTTTTCTCTGCTGCAAGCCGGCCGGCGAAAGTCACAACACCGATATTGTCGCGCAGCGCTGTTACCGGCGTATCAATAAAAGGTCGCGCGATGGTAGTACCCATTAGCTCGGTGTTTCTTGCCCCGATGCTATTCGCAATCTCAATCATCTCTTCGGAATTGGCAAGGACAGTGTCACTGTAACGGAATAGCAACCGGTGACAATTTTCCAGATACCAGTGAAACAGCCGGCCGGTTCTGGGCTTATCTTTCCAATAAAGACTGGTTAGTTTCTCGAAGTGGGTGTGGAAACCCGAAATGACCCTGGCGCCGTGCTTACGCGCCAGACGCAGACCGATCAGACCATAAGGGGCAGGTGTGGCCACGACTACTGCCTGCGGTTGCAACGCCCCAAACCGCCGACGCAGCTGACGCGGATTGGGAATACAGATTTTTTGTGTTGCATCGCCAGGCAGCGGAAAACAAATCGGATCACGCCAGCCGTCGTCGCTTTGCTCGGGGCAAAAAAGCTCAGCCCGCTCTACCCGAGCTTGCAGATGCTCGCAAAGATCCCGGTAATAAGTACCAACGCCATTGCGGTCCGGCGCTGCATCTGAAAAAAACGCCGCTCGTAATTCTGTTACCGGCAAAACCGCTGCCGACCGGGTGACACCCGATGACATCAGGTTCTCGCTCTCACGTCAGCGTCAGCATGGAGATCGAGTTTCACGACGCTATCGGCAAACTGCACGCGTAGCTTGCCGGCATCCAATCCGAATTCGTCCAGGCTATACGCGTGCACGCTTTGGTAGTCGCGTGCCGCGCCGGAAAACTCCGCGAGATCACGCCGGTAGGCATCGGACATGGGCAAATTGAAGCTGGCGTAAATTGCCTCGATGCTGCCGGCAAGATCTGTCTTGAACTGGTTCATTCTCACCCATTCCCGTTGTTGTTCCGGGATCGGCGTATCTATCAGGTTGCGGTAGTAATAGGCCAGCAACCCGATCATTTTGTCGCGAAAAACCGGATCGTACGGGTCGTTGCAGAAAAATTCCATGCCATCGCGCAGCGAACTGAGCTGCGACGGAACTACTTGTATTGGATCCCGTAGACAAAACACGAAGCGTGCATCAGGGAATTCGGCACTCAGGCTGCCCAGCAACGGCGGGAACGATGCGTTCTTGGAAAGAAACCGCTTGTCTGTGCCGTTGGCGTAAAGGTGTTTCTGAATGCAGCGACGATAATAACGCATCAGCCTGCTTCTTTGCGCCGGATCAACACGAGTATCGAACTCACCCAAATCCCAGATCCAGCAGGCATACGGAAAAGGAACTACGAGGAGAAAGCAGCTCAATACCGGCATGAACACGAAGTAGTCTTCTTCGGCATCGGCAAGACTCGTGCCATGCACGTCATCGAGCGCGCCCAGTAACCTGGTCTCACCCCGGCGCAGGATCCGTTCCAGCGGGTTACCCACCCGGCGATCCAGCCGTGCAAGCAAGCGATAAAAGCGTCGCTGTGTCACCGACGGCGCAAACAGGCATTCCCACAAGCTAAACGTAGTGAACTGCCGATCCAGCGCCAGAGTTCGGTGCACCAGGGTAGTGCCGCTGCGTGGCGCGCCGCTCACAAAAACCGGCTCATCGATCGCGACTTTGCGATAACCGCGAAACAACAATTAGTCCAACAAAAAGCCAGCCCAATTCGCCAATTGAACCAGGCCGAAGAGCGGCAAAAACACGAGCATGATCAGAAAGCGTCGCAGACTGCGACGCGCACTGCTGCCACGGGGCGGCCACAGGCTATAAGCGCACAGGCGCACGTAACGAAGCAGGCTCTGTAAGAACAGAAAGAACACGACCGTCAGTGCTGTTCGCGGATAAAATTACCAAGCAATTCAAACTCGGCGTGGCGAGCGCTGCCGCGCCGCCAGGCCAGGCCTATCTCACGATAGACAGATTGCTGTCGCATTGGATAGGTCTTTACTCTGGTACCGCGCAAAAGCGATGTACCCACGGCCATCTCTGGTAAGTATGTAATACCCAGATCGCTGTCCACCATTTGCACAAGTGTATTTAGACTGGTTGCCGCGAAGCGGCTGATCTTTTCTGTGCTGCGCAGACGGCATGCCGCCAGCGCATGATCGCGCAGACAGTGTCCGTCCTCCAATAACAGGACGCTTTCTGCCTGCAGCCGGTTGAAGGAATAGTTTTCCGGATCGACAAGTTTGCTGCCCTGACGGCAGGCAAGCAGAAAAGGGTCGTGAAAGAGAGTCATCGTTTCGACGCCACGAAAATCGTACGGTAACGCGATGAGGATAAGATCGAGTTCGCCCTCCATCATGCGTTCGTAGATCCTGTCGGTCAGGTCTTCACGCAAGTATAAGTCCAGGTTTGGATACGCCTTCCTCAAACCGGGTAACAGACGTGGCAGCATGAATGGGGCGATCGTGGGGATTACACCCAGCCGTAATCGCCCGGTCAGCGGTTTGCGTGCGCCGCCGGCGATATCGACCAGCGCTTCGATGTCCTGCAAACACAGACGGGCGTGCACGGCTATCTCCTTTCCGGTGGCGGTAATGGTGACGCGCTTATTGGTTCGATCAACGAGGTTGACACCCAACAGCCTCTCCAGTTCTTTTATTGCGACACTAAAGGCCGACTGGGAAACAAAACTGGCTTCAGCCGCATGGGCAAAATGCTGGTGCTCGACCAGCGCCACGAAATAACGCAGCTGTTTGACAGTAGGAAGACGGCTGGAGGATCGGCGGGGCATGGACCCCGAAAATATACCGGAAATCTATCAATAAGCCGAGAACATTCTGTTCTATGGATCAGGCGTTTTCGGGTGCCGACTCAAAGTCCATGGCCGGATTCCACATCATCCAGGAATTGCGGCTTTCTTTTGCCTCATACATCGCTTTATCGGCACGACCGAACATCGCCTCGACGTTGTCTTTACCACCGAGCCAGTAAGACACACCGACACTGGCAGTAAAGGCAATTTCCCCGCTGTCTCCTTTGTAGGGATGCGATTCCATTTCGGAGCGCAAAGTTTCGGCCAGCTTGCGCAAATTGTCGGGACTGGTATCAACTACCAATATGGCAAACTCTTCGCCACCATAACGGCACACAAAATCAGCTTCGCAGCACTGCCGCTGCATCAAACCGGCGGCGTGGCGCAGCACTTCGTCGCCGGTTCGGTGACCGTAACGGTCGTTAACTCTCTTGAAGTGATCCAGGTCGACCAGTACCAGCCCAAACATGGTCTGACCGGTACGCGACTCCATTTCGAGCTTGTCTGCGTGTTGCCAGAATCCACGCTGGTTCATCAGCGCAGTAAGATCATCGTGAAAAGCGAGAAAATGCAGCTCCTCGGTAGCCAGCTGCAATGCCGCCGTTCGTTGCGTGACCCGTTCTTCCAATAGCCGGGTTCGACGCACTAACGCGGCCACCCGCCAACGCCAGATGCCGACGACGACCGCCGTGAGCCCTATCAGGACCAGCGCAACCGCAGCGATGGAAAACCAGCTCAAGGCTGCCATCAGCTTCCTCCCTTGCGCCGGATGATCGCATGTCAGGCACCAAATCGCGAGCAGACCCTGGTGTTTCACCGGGTTTGGGGCCGCGTATCCGCGGCTGCCGCTAATTTAACTCGCCCGTCTTACGCAATCCTGTGAAACTTTTGCTAGCGTTGAGGTCGCAATATTAAGGAGGTTTTCAGATATGGCGACTGCGACATTCGGGGCCGGTTGTTTCTGGGGCGTGGAAGCGGCCTTTCGCGAGCTCGATATCATCGACGCTGCGGTCGGGTACATGGGCGGAACGACTGAGAACCCGACCTATGAAAACGTGTGCAGGGACGATACCGGCCATGTGGAGGTTGTTCAGGTGGAGTTTAATCCGACGGTGACCGGCTACGACAAGCTATTGGAGAAATTCTGGTCGTGCCACAATCCCACACAACACAATCGTCAGGGACCAGACCATGGCAGTCAGTATCGCTCGGTAATCTTTTTCCAGGACGTAAATCAGCGTGAGGCCGCTGAGGGGTCAAAGAAGGCACTGGACGAATCAGGCCAACTGCCGCAGCCGGTCGCGACAAAAATCGAAGCCGCAAGTACCTTCTGGCGTGCCGAGGAATATCACCAGCGCTACCTGGAAAAACGCGGCCAGGCTCACTGCCGCATCTGACACCTGTAATCGGCTGAGATTCCGGGTTAGCCAC
>JAOTXR010000422.1 GCA_029862285.1 Gammaproteobacteria bacterium | reverse complement strand
CTTTACTTGACCCGGCTCGCGCCCGGCCGCATTCGCGTACACAGGTACAAGGTCCATTCCCATCGGGGATTTTCCCGGTTCGTCACGGCGATAATTCGGGTCCATTGGCGCAACCCAATAAAGAACGTCGTTCGTCTTTTCCGGCTCGTTCGAGGCAACACCGCTACTCAGCGTCGATGCAGGACCGTATCGCCCGATGGCGAACCCGACAGCAAGAACAAACAGCGCCGCAACACAGAACAATAGTGGCTTTCTCATCGTGACAACCCTCCAAGGTTCGCGAGCGCGACAAAGCTCTTGGCTCGCTCAACGCGTAGCCTGACGTAGTCCAGCTGTGCCTCCAGGTTTTCAAGCGAACCTCGAAGCACATCGGCAACATCAGCAGCATCATTGCGATAGGCCAGTAGCGCTGCATCCGCACTAGCCGCTGACGTCCTTAGAATTTGTGATTCATAAAGCGTCATGCGGCGCGTGTGTTCGGTCCAACGTGCGTGCTCCGAAAGCAATGCACTATTGAGCTCTGCGAGTAATCGCTGCCGCGAGGACCGGGCGGCACTGCGATCGGCAAGCGCCGCGGCTAGTTCGCGGTCCTGGCGATTTTCGGAAAACATTGGCAAACCAACTGTCACCGAGAGGCTCACGAAATCGGACCGGGGTTCGCCGCTCGGTAGCGACCCTTCGCGATAGCCGTAACCGACGTCGAGGGTCCACTCGGGCTTCTTGCCCGCGTCGGCGAGGTCCACAGCAGATTGCTGTGCTGCTATGCGGGCATCGGCGGCCTGCAATGCCGGATGCTCCTGCAACCGCGACCGCAATTCTTCGACTGGTGGCACTATCGGCCAGTCGGCCAGGACGTTCGGGATCGGTCGGTAGGCTGCGTCACCCAGCCATTGCGACAATGATGCCTGTGCGGCCCTGCGAACTCGTCCCGCCTCGATGAGGCGATCGTCCAGACGCTGTAATTCCAGCTCGGCCTGCAATACATCAAACTGGGATTTTCGACCAAGCGCATAGTGTGAGCGTGTTGTCGCCAACAGGTCTTCAAAAAACGGGCGCGACAGCTCCAGTAGTGCAATGGATCGATGCCAGTAGTAGTTATCTAGCCAGGCCTCGCGCGTGGCGGCCAATACATCGCGATACCGTGCCTGTGCGCCTGCAGCCCGGCCGGCTGAAAGATGCTCGTATCGATCTGTTCGAGATTGACGGACGACCTTGCGCGGAAAATGTTGGCGAAATCCGAACTGCGCCTGGGTCATACCCTCTGTCGAAAATCCGCCGTCTTCGATTGGGTAGTTCGCCACACCGATTCGCAATGCGGGATCCGGTAATTGACCCGCCGCCACCGCACGCTCGCCGAACGCTTCGGCCTCGGCCTGTAGCGCGAGGTAACCCGGCTCTGCCTGCAAAGCAATGGTCTCCGCTTCGGCAATACTCAGCGGAATACTCGTATCGCTGTTTGCCAATGCAATGGGCGATACCGCCAACATCAACAGCAACGATGGAAACTTTGCCAGGCATTTCAACCGGCATGGATAATTGTGCTCGGGCGCGCGCCCGCTTATTACATACATGGGTCCAACTCCTACTCAAAAAAACCACGAAAAATATTGTGGCGAGGAGTTGGTTAATCCCTATAGACGCAATTCAGGACATGAATGGGTGGTGACGTGACAAATCGCCCCGGAGGTCGATCCACAGCCCGACACATTGCGATGTCGGCAGCGTGTGTTGAGACGCTATGCGTTTCGAATGGCACGATTTCATCGGTGCTTTCTATATCGACAGACTTTTGCCCGCGCGTGTCTGTAGCGCCGTCGTTCTGGGTGGCGCAACAGTCGTTGCCCGTCATTCCACAGTCGGGACCAGCGGTGCCCCCATGCTGTGTCCCGTGGCCCTCGTGAGCGCCGTGAGCGCCGTGAGTTCCATCGTGAGACATGGTCGCCGCATCGACCTCTGCGGCGCCGTGCAGGCAACCCGAAGTGTCACCAAATGCCATGGCACAGGGCGCCATGGCAATGTTCATCCACGCAATGAACGTCAGCAGCAGCGCACGACGCGGTGCTGAAACAGCTCTTTTTGACAGGATGGCGCGTTTGATCATCTGACCTTTTTAGCGGCCAATGTCACGGAACGCAAGGAAAAGGGTCAGGTTTTCGGCCCAATATGCTCGTCACCGCGTGCTTTCGCCAGGGCGACCTGCTTCCGGCGCTCCTCGAGGCGTGCCTCACGGTCGGCCTCAAGTTCATTAATGCAACGCGGACAGGA
>JAOTXR010000421.1 GCA_029862285.1 Gammaproteobacteria bacterium | reverse complement strand
TCGGCAGCGCCACTCCAGATTTCATGCGTCCGGCTGCCGATCAGCGGCCAGCCTGCTACCCGATCCGAGGGCGGTGGGATCGTCAGCGTTCCCGCGCGCAGGTCACTGCTGAGCGAACTGGCGGATTCAATACTGGAATCGGTCATCATCGCCACAGGAATAATCAAAACGGCCAGCGCAATCAAAACCATCAGCGTGGCCGACAGTTTCTGCCGGTCACCCAGGGTCACCGCGAAGCTCTGGTGAAGCGGATACAGAGCGACGGCTATGATCAGCCCCCAGAGCACGATGCCAATAAACGGTGCGATGATCTGGTAGCAAAAAATGACCAGCAGCAATACCGCGCCGATCTGGATAAACGATGTCATCGTGCTTTGGTCTGTCCCGCTCATACCCCAACCTTTGTGTATCCTGACTTTGAAATTTCGCGACCAGATCTCGCGCGGCCCGGCGAAATTTCGCCTGCCGGGACCGTCGTGCGAGACCAGTCCCCCAACCAGCAGGGGAGTATCTCAGGGTCACTGGCGAAGCGCTACCGGATTCAGAGTGGGCTGATGAAAGCCGGCTGAACTTCTCGCAGGGGCGGTGGCCCTGGCTGGGCCAAGCCCGATTTCGGTCCCCGATGTATCAACAATGGCATCACGCGCTACAATGCCGGCTGGGGGAAAGAAAGTGATCAATGAATCCAAAAAGCCGTTGAACGGGTGGTGTTTCTTACTGGGACTGGCAGCGATCGCCTTTCCGGTGCTCGGCTTTGCCGAAGCTGAGCTGCCACAACATCGATACAGCCTGTCTCTGGGCACCTTCATAACTGATCGAGACACCACGACCCAGCTGGATTCGGACACGCTCGGGCCCGGCACGCCAGTCGACCTCGAGAATGACCTCGGTCTGAAGCGGTCGGAGACGGTCTTGCGAGTCGAAGGCTACGCGCGCTTTGCCCAGCGACATCGACTGGATTTCAGTTTTTTTGACCTGTCACGGGATACTACGAGACGGCTGGACCGGCAGATTCAGTTCGGCGACGAAGTGTTTGATATCAACACCGACATTGCATCGGATTTCGATCTAAAGATCATCAAGGCCGCCTACACCTACTCGCTGGTAGACAAACCGGAGGGCTATCTGGGAATAGGCGGTGGTTTGTACGTTATGGATATCAAGACATCGTTGTCTGCCATCGCGCTCGGCCGCGCTGAAGCCGGGGATGTCACCGCGCCGTTGCCTGTAATTGGCTTGCGCGGGGAGTATGCGCTGGCTCGTCGGTGGGTGGCACGTGGCAGCGTGGAACTTTTTAGCATCGAATTCGACGAGGTAGACGGCAGCCTCACCGACTTTTACGCTGCAATTGAATACCTGGTCTCGGACAACGCACGCATAGGGCTTGCCTACAACGACACCTCTTTCGACGTTAAAGTAAATAGCAGTGGTTATTCCGGCGAACTGGACTGGAAATACGACGGAATTCTGCTTTACGTGGGTGTCGGCTTTGGCAGTATGCCCGGCCGGTGACTGACCGCACGGATAACAACCCGTTTGTGTTAAGCCGATGAGCAGCAACCGTTTCATTGTACTGCTCGCGATTATGGTTGGCTTCTTGCTGGCGATGCCGGGCATTCAGATGCTGTCGCAATCGAGCGGCCCGGGGTGGGCGAGCGCGATAGTTTCCATTCTTTTTGCGGCACTGCTGTTGTCTGCCGTTTTCGCCGTCAGCGATCACAAGACGATTCGGATCATTGCGATATCGCTCGCATTACCGGCCCTGGCATTTCGCGTCGTCAGCCTGATCAGTTCAGGTCCGGTGTTCGAGTTGGCGACTTATGTGTTTACTATTGCGTTCCTGGCCGTAATCGTCGTCGTGATATTGCGGGCACTGTTCCGCCCAATTTACGTCACGGCCGATACCATCAGTGCATCTTTGTGTGTGTATTTGTTATTGGTGCTGATTTGGGCATTTGCATACGCATTGGTGGACTTGACGCTGCCCGGGTCGTTTTCCTACTCTCTGGCCGATTCTTTCAGCCTGCGTATCGTCGGTGGCCAGGCAGTCCATCCGATCTACTTCAGTCTGGTAACGATCACTACATTGGGTTATGGGGATATCGTTCCAGCAACCCCGTTGACGCAGATGCTGGCGTCGACCGAAGCATTTACCGGTCAAATCTATATCGCAGTGCTGGTGGCCAGATTGGTTGCGCTGCAGATCTCCGGCAGCAAGAGCAACAACGGCTAAATGGCTTTCGTCAGGTCATTCAGCTTGTAGCTGGCC
>JAOTXR010000065.1 GCA_029862285.1 Gammaproteobacteria bacterium | reverse complement strand
TACAGAAACCGATGGTATCGATGTTGTGGCAACGCTGCCGGTTGAGTACGGTAACGGCGGCCGGACCGACTGGTCACTGGTTTTCAACAATACGTCGACCGATGTGTCGCGTGCCGGGCCGACGATTTCCAACGATCAAACCCGGATCCGCGAAATTGAGGAAGGCCTGCCGGAGACGCGTTACAACCTCTCCGCCAATAGCTTCTTTGGCGACTGGCGTATATTGGGTCGGGTAAGCTACTTCGACGACTGGTACGATTCTGAAGACGGCAACTCCTACAGTGGCAAGCACATTGTCGATGCCGAAGCCGCGCTGCGTACCGACAACGGCTTTACTTTCACCCTGGGTGCCAACAACCTCTTCGACGAGGTGCCGGACGAGAATCCTGGCGCGGCCTCTGGCGTGGGTAACCGTTACAGTCAGTTCAGCCCGTTTGGCTTCAATGGGACCATGTGGTACCTGCGTGTGCAGTACGACATGAACCAATAAGCTATCGAGCTTAGACTTTGAAGGCTGTATCTTCAGCCTGACAATGAGCCCCGCTCGAAAGAGCGGGGCTTTTTTTGCGCCTCATCGAACTGATCTGCCGCAAATTTTGCCCAAGCTGTAGACTCGGGCACCATGTACCCGCAACTGAACAACAAGCGTGCTCTTTTGCTACTGCTGGCATCCACTGCGGGCTGTGGCGGTGGCGGTGGCGGTACCAGCTTCGATCCGCCGGTACTCCCGCCACCACCGGTTTCCCAAACCGTTTTGGATCTGGCGACACTCGCGACCGGCGACGGCTTTTTGCGAGTCTACGGCCGCGATTCCACAGGCCGCTTTGGCGTACCCGTGGCCGCCGGCGCCGACTGCAATAATGATGGTCTGGCCGACTATGCGATGTCAGCGATGGCCGCAGCGCCTTTTGGCCGCCAGGGGGCGGGCCAGGTCCATCTGATTTTTGGCGATGGCGATCTGTTTGGCAACGACATCGACACGGGTATTTCGCATGGCAATGTACTGACCGTTGCCGGCGCCGGGCCAAACGAGAATACCGGCAGCGAAATCTGGATGGACGATGTTACCGGCGACGGTGTCGGCGACTTGTTGATCGGACGCCAGAATTACCGCGAGCCGACAACCGGCCGCATAGGTGCCGGAGCGCTGTCCATCCTTATCGGTGGCAGCGAATTGCATGACCTGGCAACCGCCGGAACCGTGCTCGATTTGTCCGCGCCGGTCGGTGCACGGGTACTTACGCTGATCGGTGCCCGGGAACTGGATCGTTTCGGCTTCTGGTTCCGCAGCGGGGATGTTACCGGCGATGGCATCGCCGATATTCTCGTAGGCGCCGATCAGGAAGACTCCCTGTCGGGAGATTCGAACAGTGGCGCCGTCTGGTTGGTACGCGGCGGGTCGCACCTGAACGCGGCGGCTGCCATTGATCTTGCCGATTTCGGCACGACCGCGCTGGCCGGCCATGTTCTCAAGATCACACCGCCGGCCGATGCCACCGATTTTCACTTCGGTTCGACTGTCGCCCTGGCCGATCTCGACAATAACCTGCGTGCAGAAGTACTGATCGCTGCGTCACTGGCGCGGGCCGGTGGTCAGCTGGTCGCCGACGGTGCGCCCGCTGATTCAGCCACCCGCAATGGCGGGAATCTCGGCGGCAGCCTGTTTATTTTCTGGGACGACAATTTTGATACCGCAACAAGCTGGGCGCCGGGTCTGATCCTGTCTGCCGATACGCCGCCTGGCAGCTTTACCCGAATAGACGGCGGCACGGACGACGGCGTCTTTAGCAACCTGCGTCTGGCCGAAGACATGATCGGCGGGCTGGATTACGACGCAGACAATATTGCAGACCTGTTCATCGGTGATATCCGCGGGTCGACCCGTGGCAATCGCGATGAGAGCGGTCTCGGTCATATTTTTTTCTCGGCGGCGGATCTGCGAAATCAGAATTTTTCCATGGATGCCGTCCCGGCGGGCCTCAGGCTTACAACCATACTGGGTATCGCCGCTGGCACCATTTCCGCGGATACCTCGTTGCACGGCGATTTTGACGGCGATGGCAGCACCGATCTTGGTATTTCTTCACCACTGGCCAATCCGCAGGGCCGTATACACGCCGGTATCGTGCACATCCTGTGGGGACAGCCCGGACCGTGGCCCAGCCTGATCGACCTGCTGGACGCCAACCGCCCGATCAATTTCGATATTACCGATATCTATGGCGCACGTGGTGCAACTTCGGACGAGGACCACGGCGATACGCTGATGTACAGCGCGGCGGCCGCCGATATCGATGCCAATGGAAAGGTTGATCTGGTGATCAACGAAATGCGTGGGAATGGCGTGCCGGCCAATGCGCTCGATGTCGGTAATCTGCTGATCCTCAGTGGTGACCTCGTCCCCCGCTAGCCGCGCGTACATGACTCTGCGTGCACCAATCTCGCGCTGGCGGCGAGCCTAGACCAGCATTCTTTCTGGCGGCTCCGGAAGACAGGACCTAGTCGCCGCCAGAAAGAATCCTGTTCTCTCTCGCCACCATGTTCAATCAAGCGGGAGCCAGCGCAGGCAGTAATTAAGTTAAATAGGCCGATCCTTGACGACAGTCACATATAGAAGGTGGGTCTTGCGGCAATATTATGACTCATTCACCGAGTGCTCCCGCCGATGGCAGAAACAAAGGACTTCGACCCGTCCGAAACGATGATCTTGTCACCCACTGATCTAAAGGTCGGGATGTACATCTCGTATCTGGATCGCCCGTGGACCGATTGCCCCTTCCCCTTCCAGGGTTTTCGCATCGAGACTGAAGCCGAACTAAAAAAACTCAAAGACACCTGTGAATACGTTTTCGTCGATGCAAAAAACAGTAGCAAGGGCTATGAAGATTTCCTTGCCCAGCGATTTCGCCGCTCTGCCGATGAGGATGAACCGGAGGCAGAAACAACCCCACAGGAACTGTTACCTACCGAAAAAGAATTTCCCGTGGCCAAGGCGGTACACGCTGAGTTACGTCATGCGATGATCGAATGCTACCAGCACGCCTCACGCGGAAAACTCCCGGACCTTACCCGGTTGGAGCGAGCTGCACGAACCGTTGTAGACAGTATCCGGCGAAGCCCGGACGCGTTATTGTATTTTGTCCGTACTCAGACCGATGGCGATTATCTCTATCGGCATGGCGTGGCCTGCGCTGTCATGCTGTGTGCGCTTGGCCACAGCTTGGACAAGTCATTTCAGTCGCTAAAGACCCTGACCATGGGCGGCGCGCTTCTGGACATCGGCAAAACGCGTATTTCCAGCGACCTACTCAACCGGCCTCGTGCAACTGAACTAACACCGGGAGAACTGCAGCAACTTCGCCGACATGTCGAACGTGGTGCCGAAATCGTCTCGCAGATTACTTCCGAAGGTAGCCCGGTGGTGACCATGATCATGTCACACCACGAGCGGCACAACGGTACCGGTTACCCACGCAGACTCGCCGGCGACCAGATTCCGCGCTTTGCGCAGATGGCATCCATAGTCGACATGTTCGATGCGATGATTAGCGAACGAAGTTATGGTCGACGGGCAACGCCTTATGAAGCGATGCGCTACATCAAAGCGCAATGTGATACGGACTTCGACTCATCGCTCGTTCGCGCATTCTGCATGGCCTTCGGCACTTATCCAACCGGTACCCTGGTGCAATTGACGACCGGTGAAGTGGGCTTCGTGATCCAACAGACTCAATCGAGACTGCAACCACGAGTTTACATCCTGCTCGATTCCGAAATGCAGCGACTGAGCGAATTTCGGATAATAAACCTCAACAGAGAGCGAAATCAGAACATCTGTATTGAAAAATGCCTGAAGGCCGGCAGTCACGGCATCGACTATTGACTTGCCTGTCAGCGCTGCGTTGCATTCCTGAATACGCTTCGCAAACACTCCTGAAAGTGGTGCACGCCTGCCTCGCGCTTTGCAGACAGGCGACCGCGCTCATAAGAGCCGGAGCTCAGACCCGTCTGAACCTGTTGGCAAATTGCGACGTCCTGTTGCTGAACGAGATCGCCAAAACTCAGATCCTCGGTTATCTGCTCCCGCGCAGCCGCTGATTCCGTCTCGAGGTAGTAGTAGTCAAAGTCCACCCGACACCGATCGGGACCCAGTGGAATAACCACATTTGTCTGCAGACGTCCCGGGAGTATGTTGAGCATGATGTTGGGGAAGACAAAATAATAATATGCGTCGCCCGCGCTATACGCGGCGGTCGCAGACTCGATACTGCTATGTTGCAAAGAATAGCCCGCGAAAGTCTCAGTAACATACTGGCGATAGTCGAGTATCTCTGCCAGCTCCGGATGCACCTGCGGTATATGGTAACCCTCGAGATAATTGTCGACGTAGACTTTCCAGTTACAGCGCATATCGTAACTGACTCGCTGGTAAAGACGGTGTGAGCCCAACGTCTGCGGTCCTATACGATCGTTTATTTCCCTGACGACGCGGGCAATATCGGCTACGAGTGCGCTCTCGCCAGAGTTGCGAACAAACAACAATGAGTCTGTCACCCCTAGTTCGAGGCCTTCCAGACCGATAGTCGTCGCATCGAAATTTCGGGTACCGTCCATCTCTGGCGCATGACGCAATGAACCATCGAGTTCGTACACCCAACCATGATATCGACAACGCAATAATGTGCAGTTGCCGTGCCCTGTCGCGACCGGACCGGCACGGTGCCGGCAGACGTTGTAAAAGGCTCTGATTTTGTCGCTACGATCCCGCACCGCCAGCACTGGCGCGCCGGCAATATCGCTGACCAGGAAATCACCCGCTTTCGCCAGGCTGTTGCGATGACCAATGAGTTGCCATGCGGATGCAAAAACATGCTCGAGTTCGTAACGATAAACGGCAGGATCGGTATACCACGAACCGGGCAGCGTCCAGGCCTGATCCAGGCTGCTGGCTGCCAATAAACTATCGCTGAGTGCGTCCGGTCGCTCGGTCATTACGACATTTTGATGCGTTGCGCATTTTTCCGGTAAGAAAAAACCCTCTCCCGGCTAAAGGAGAGGGCTGAGAGGGAGCTCGATCGCTATTCTTTCATCGACATGTCTTCGATCAGCCGATAAACAGTATATGAGGAGCCATGAAAATTCTCGCTAAAGTCACTGAGCATCTTGCCAGCCTCTTCTTCGCCGACACGGCCTGCCAGAAAGCCGAAAAACCCGCCTTCGGGCCCTTCCATATCGGCATAGTTCATATACGGCGAGACTATCGTAAGAACGTTGCCCTTGCCGCCGACTCTGTCAGACCATGCCCAACTGCGAGGCCAGCCACCATCTTTTGCATGATCGCTCAACATCTTCTTTGATGCCGAGGTCGGGCCACCACGTCCTGGCTTAACCTTCCATTGGGTTACGCCGAACATCGTGTAGCCGGGGTCGTCTTCCGGCCAATTGTTGTTCTCGACGTCCAGTTCGTAAAAGTAATGCCTGTAACTCGCGACATGCGGATCGACATTCTCATTCCAATGATCGTTCATTTTCGCTTTTTCCGACCAGGCGCGATATTCGTCCATCTCGGCATAGCTGACACAGCAATAACGTATGACGTAATGGTTGAGGTCGTCACCCAGCAGAGGTGAATAGGTTTTCCAGGCCCGGCTATCGCCCTTACGTTTGCGATGCTTGAGGTGGTCCGTAAACGCCTTCTCGAATTCTTCGTCATGGCCGTCCTTGACGACAACCAGCCATGCATCCGCAACATTTGCGTTATGGCTATCGGCAAAAACTGGTGCTGCCAACGCCAACGCAACAACAAACAAAATCAATCTCATTCTCAGACTCCCCATTGTTCAAAGACACCCGGCGACCGGTGGCCGCCACAGACACAGCGTAGTAGAGAAATAAGGCTATTGCCATGTTCGCCGCACAACCACAGTGGTCGACTAAGCCAATGAAATACCTATGATTTGTGAATTATCGCTGCGTTGTAATGATCGAAAACCCGCCAAAAGCGTATTCGCGGTTGCCGTCGGTCACGATATAGTCGGCCTGGTTGTCGACGATTTCATCGAATGCCGCCGACAGACGCGGCAGATAACTGGCGGCAACGGCCGGCTCGTTGTGACCCGGCATCAACAGATCGACGTCACTCGCGAGCCCCGCCAGCCGTTGCGCCGTAGTCACATAGGCATCGAAGTCCGACCCTTCCAGATGAGTGTAAAGCGGCGCCAGATAAAAAGTGTCCCCGGTAAACAGAATACGATTCTTGCGGTCGATCAGACACAGCGCATCTGGCGCATGCCCCGGCGTCAGTATGACTTCCAGTTGTCGATCGGCGCCGAGGATTATCCGTTCGCCATCGGTAACCCGGCGCGTGACCTTGTAGGGTTCTATCGCATACTCTTCCGGATCAAAACCAACCGGCACCGGTTTCCAGATCCAGCCAGGACCAACGGCAAAATCGACCTCGTTGTGCGCCAGTCCCGCTGTCCGTTTTCGAGTGTATTCCGTATCTACGCCCAGGATTGACTTGAACCCATGATTTCCACCGATATGGTCATAGTGCGTATGTGAATTGATGACGGTCACTTCCAGATCGGTTAGTTCGCCGATCAATTGCCCCATGTCGCCGATTCCCAGCCCGGTGTCGAATAGCAGTGCGGCATTACTACCGGTAATCAAGTACGAAATGACTTCCTCAAACTGTCCCGGTTCATAAATCGCATAGACCCCTGCGGCCACTTCATAAACTTCGAACCAATTCTGCGACTGCTCGATTTTTTGGAATCCAGCCCATACTTCGCGCGGTAACGCTGTCCACCACTGATCCTTGCCCTCGCCGCGATTGGTGACCTGTTCATTATCTGCAGCACCGTTGTCGACCTCGCAGGCAGCAAGTAAAACTACCAACAGGACCAGAGACTTTTTCATCAGAAGGCCAGCAGTTTGACTATGAATACAACGAGGACGCTGTACAGCACGATACGAATGGTCCCCTCGCCTTTGGTTGTTGTGGTCCGCGCGCCGAGCCACCCGCCAATTGCGTTGCCGGCGGCCAGAGACAGACCCACAATCCAAAGTAACTGTAACTGCGATGCAAATACAATGAGCGCCACAACCGTATAAACCAGCACGATAAACACTTTGTGCATGTTTACGCGGACGAGGTCGAAACCCAGGACCCGGTAGAGTATCGGCATCAAGATAAAGCCGACGCCGATCTGGATAAAGCCACCCCACAATCCAGCGCCGAATATGCAAATATGACCCCAAATCAGCCGCGAGCGGGTCAATGTGAGAGACTGTGGCCGCGCGACAGGTCTTCCCGGGTGTGCCCACATCAGGATCATCACCACGACCATGATTGCCGCCAGTGTGCGGTCAAACCACGGCCCCGTGAGGCGCACACCGATCATTGCACCCAGTATCGCACCTGGCACTGCCGCCAGCGCCAGTGACAGACTCATTCTGAAATCGGAGTGGCCAGCGCGGAAAAATGCGGTCACCGCAACGGTATTCTGTGCCAGGATCGCAATCCGGTTGGTGCCGTTGGCAATCGGTCCGGGAATCCCCAGAAACAACATGACCGGAACGCTCAGCATCGAACCGCCACCAGCCATGACATTGATCCACCCGGCAACGACGCCAACGCCGGTAAGGAGAAAAAAGTGCCAGATTTCCACGCTAACCCGGCCGGCTGACGACCGGCGACCAAGTCGTCGAGGACGACGTTGCCACGCGCTTACCAGCTACGCTAGGGTTTCGCTGGTGGCACTCCAGATCTGTTGTTGTGGTCAGCTTCATTGCACTTTTGCGGTCGATACCAGGGCAGACGCATTTCACGATGAAAATATACGTTATTAGCCTTGCCAATGCAGTGGCGCGCCGTGCCCAGACACGGCAGCAACTCGAAGATCATGATCTGGAGTTCGAATTTCTGGACGCTCTGGATGGTATCGATGGGTCGCAGCTGTTCGACCGCATCGACAGCCATGCACATCTGGTACACACGGGTCGGTTGCCCACGCCAGGCGAGATTGGCTGTTATGCCAGCCACCTGAAGGCCTGGCACGGGTGCATTGCGGACAGCCACCCGGTATGCGTGCTGGAAGACGATTGTCAACTGCAATCATTTTTCGCGGCGGCCCTGGCGGCAGCATCGAAGCTGATTGAACAGTACGGTTTCATCCGATTGCAGACAGAATCGCGAGGCCGAAAATATCCGGTTCGCGATGCAGGTCGATTCCAGCTGCATCGCTATACCAAGATGCCGCACAGCACGCTTGCGTATGTCATTTCACCCCGGGTAGCACGGCGTTTTATCGATTGCAGCAAAGTGATGAGCGAATCTGCAGACGTATTTGTGAAACAATTCTGGGTGCACGATCAGCCTCTCTACGGCCTCACACCCTATGCCGCGACCGAAGGCCCATTGAGCAACACGCCGCATATTTCTGGCCGCAAGCGCACTCCCAAGAGTCTGTTGACCCGAATTATCCGGATCGGCATACGATT
>JAOTXR010000420.1 GCA_029862285.1 Gammaproteobacteria bacterium | reverse complement strand
TTGCGCAAGTACAAAGATCCCCTCGGCAGCCTGGTATCGCTGGAAATGGGAAAGATCAAGGCCGAAGGAGACGGCGAAGTCCAGGAGATGATCGATATCGCCGATTTCGCCGTCGGCCAGTCACGCATGCTCTATGGCAAGACGATGCACTCAGAGCGGCCACATCATCGTATGTATGAACAATGGCATCCGTTTGGCATTACCGGGATCATCAGCGCCTTTAACTTTCCGGTTGCAGTCTGGGCATGGAATGCGTTTATAGCGGCCGTCTGCGGCAACGTCAGTATCTGGAAACCGTCACCGAAAACACCGCTTTGTGCGGTCGCTGTGCAGAAGATCTGCGATCGGGCTCTCACCGCAAATGGCTACCCTGGGATCTTCGGTCTATTTGTCGATAAGGACAATCGTCTGGCGCAGAGTTTTGTCGACGACACCCGTGTTGACCTGCTTTCGTTTACCGGCTCTTGTGCGATTGGCCGCCAGGTTGGTGAACGTGTCGCGGCCCGTATGGGTCGCAGCCTGCTGGAACTCGGTGGCAACAACGCGTTGATCGTCGACGAATACGCCAATCTCGATATCGCTGTACCGGCGATTGCGTTTGGCGCCGTCGGCACTGCCGGACAGCGCTGCACCACCACCCGTCGGGTATTGGCGCATCAAAAAGTTATCGACAAGCTCAACAAAAGCCTGGTTAGTGCCTATGGCCAGGTACGTATCGGCGATCCGCTGGATCCACAGACACTGATGGGTCCGTTGATCGACTCCTCCAGTGTCGACCGGTACAAAACCGCAATTCAGGCAATCCGTGATCGTGGCGGCGAGATCATTACCGGTGGCGAGGTGGTGGACGGCAACGGCTATTTCGTGCAACCCACTATTGCCCTGGCGCGAAACGACTGGGATATCGTCCAGACAGAGACCTTCGCGCCGATTTTGTACGTCATCCCGTTTAACGATCTCGACGAGGCCATCGCCATGCAAAACGGCGTGGTACAGGGTCTGTCCTCGGCGATTTTCACCGACAACCTGCAACACGCGGAGCGATTCCTGTCCGCTGCGGGCAGTGACTGTGGTATTGCCAACGTGAACATCGGTACCTCCGGGGCCGAAATCGGTGGTGCTTTTGGTGGCGAGAAAGAGACCGGTGGTGGCCGTGAGGCCGGTTCAGACTCCTGGAAGGCCTACATGCGGCGCCAGACCAACACCATCAATTGGGGCAGCGACCTGCCACTGGCACAGGGAATCAAGTTCGATCTGAGCTGAGTGTGGACAGGCGCGGCAAATCGTATAAACCATTGAAAGTCAGCGGGCATCTCAGGGGTATGGGAAATGCCATACCCAGTTCACTGAGGATCAGCCGTTGGCCGCCGCAGCTCGATTGATGAAATCTGCAACCCGCAGCGCCGGACACCATTCCGCCCTGGTAAAGAGGGCTGTCGGCGGCGACGTGAGTGCCTTCGAAGAGCTGTACCGGGACAGCGTGGGTCGCATCTATGCCGTATGCCTGCGGATGACGGCCGACCCGGGCATAGCCGAAGACTGCACCCAGAATGCTTACGTCCGGGCCTGGCAAAAGCTCGACCGGTTTGAAGGCCGCAGCGCGTTCACCTCCTGGCTGCATCGCATCGCTGTCAATGAAGTTCTCGCCCGGCATCGCAGTGAGGGACGCCGGCGCACGCATCTCGAATTGGTCAGTGAGTTACCGGCCGGTACCGATGTCGATACGCAAAGCCGCGATGTCGGTGCGAATGCAGATCTGGAGAGCGCCGTGCAATCGCTGCCTGACGGCGCCCGGCAAGTTTTCGTCCTGTATGCCGTCTACGGCTACACCCACCAGGAAATTGCCGACACCCTGGAACTCGCAGTCGGAACCTGCAAAGCCCAGGTACACCGCGCCCGAAAACTCCTGCGCGCGAGGTTAGACAAATGAACGATAGAAACGACCCATTAGTTAAACGCATTGCTGCATTGCCAGCGGAAATCGAACCGGGTCGCGACCTCTGGCCGGGTATCGCCGGCCAGCTAACGCCTGAGACCGGGCATGCGCCTGTTGCAAGACATGCTGTGTGGCCTGCGGCGCTGGCCGCTGGCCTGGCACTTGCCGTGCTGTCCTCAAGTGTTACGTGGTGGATTGCCAACCGGCCGGACATCAGCGCTGAAAGAATCGTTGCAACGATGACCGATCCGATGACTCCTTATGTGGAGGATGCCGAAATGCTGCAGGTACGTCAGCAGCTCATAGTGTCGCTGGATGAGAGTCTCAACCGGTTATCGCCCAAAACCCGGCGCCA
>JAOTXR010000419.1 GCA_029862285.1 Gammaproteobacteria bacterium | reverse complement strand
AGCCGGCGCCAGATTGATGCAGAACAATCCGCTGAAATCCATCGCTGCTGCCGCCACAGTCTCGATCGGTACTTCGAGTTGGCAGATCAACGCGTCTGCATCGGGTATATCGAGTCGTTCGGTCGTGAGCCTGCGGTTGGCCCCCGGCGCGACCACGATCTGGTTGTCGCCGTCGGGAGCTACCGCTATCAGGGCAATGCCCGTGGCACTTTCCTCATCTGCAACACAATGCGACAGATCGACACCGTCATGGCGCAATAACGCCAGTGCTTCGTCAGCGGCGGTGTCCGTGCCGGTGCAGGCACACAGACAGACATCGGCGCCCAGACGACGCGCAGCCAGTGCCTGGTTGGCGCCTTTGCCACCCGGGTAGCGCGCCAGCGTGGCACCTGTCACGGTTTCGCCGGCAACGGGCAGGCGTGGCACGCTGGCGACCAGGTCGAGATTGACCGAACCGACTACGACTATCGATGTCGGGTTGCTCATCGCCTAAGCGCTGCCATAACGTGCCAGCCGTTCGATGAGCAATTCATAGAACGCATCGGCATCGGCTTTAAACATCCACACGGCATTCTCGGCCCGATCCGTCACGCCCCAGAAATCGACGGCAGTGTGTCCCAAAGTCAGCGGTGAATCGGTTTCAACCTCGATATTGCAATGCTTGCCCTGGAAAATCTCCGGGCGCAACAACCAGGCTATGGTGCATGGATCGTGTAACGGTGCGCCGTCTGCCCCGTATTTCTTGCTGTCATGGCGGCTGAAAAAATTCAGCATCCCACAGGCCGCATCGGCCACCGGGTTGCCCAGTGCGCGTATACGTTCGACACGTGCACGCGACGCGAGCACCTGGTGCGAGACATCCAGGCCCATTGTGACGATTGGCCGGCCACAGTCGAACATGATTTTTGCGGCATGTGGATCGACCAGCATGTTGAATTCCGCCGACGGCGAGTGATTGCCGCCTTCTCGCATCGCACCGCCCATCATTACGATCTGCCGAATTTTCGGCAATATATCCGGTGCCTGATTCATTGCCGTTGCAATATTGGTCAGCGGGCCGACGGGAACGAGTGTTATTGATTCATTGGCAGCGCCGCGCAGTGTGTCGACTATGAAATCGACCGCGTGTTGGGGCTGCAGGGGTGTGCGTGGCGTGCCGATTTCAACACCGTCTATTCCGGTCGAACCATGCACGTTCTCCGCCGTGATCAGATCGCGGACCAGCGGCCGGTCACATCCGGCATGCACTTTCATATCCTCGCGCCCGGCGAGATCGCACATCAGCCGCGCATTACGCTGGGTGAGGTCCAGTGGCACATTACCGGCTACGGTTGTGATGCCAAGGACCTCCAGCTCATCCGGCGACGACAAGGCCAGGAGCAGGGCGATCGCATCGTCCTGACCCGGATCGCAATCGATAATGAGGGAATGTCTGGTCATAAGCGGCGTGCGAGGAAGTCGGGCGTTATCGCATACCCATTTTCTTGAGGAGCGCGTCATAGCGGGGGTCGTCGCGGAGCGGATCGAACGCAGTATGCGCTTGAATCATCACCAGCCCCGGATCGCGAATGGCATAGCCACGCTCCAGCGCCTCGAAGGCACGATCAAGGTCGCCACGTAAGCTGTAGTTGGCAGCAATCTGATAGGACACATCGTCGCCGTATTCCACCAGTTGGGACAATTTTTCGTCGGCCGTCTTGATATCACCCAATGCGTAATAGTCAATCGCTTCGACAGTAAGACGCAGGAACGGAAACGTCTCTTTCTTCGCGGCTTCCAGAGCTTCTTTGTACTCGCCACGTTCATAGTGCGCGACCGATAACAAAACGCCCAGGGTAGCCCTATCCGGGTTTGCGGCCATCATCTGTTGCGCGCCAGCCACAGCCTCATCGTCGCGATCCAAAGCGATCAGAATCCAGATACGCTGTCTTTGTACTCTTTCATTGAGCGGGTCCTGGGCGAGCACCTGCTCGGTTTGTGAAAGCGCTCCGGCGATGTGTCCGCGAATCGTCAACAGCTCCGCGAGTTTTGCCCGGATATCGGGATCGCCGGGTCGCAATTCGAGCGCGCGGCGCAGCGAGCTTTCTACGGCCGGCCAGTCCCAGTCGTGTGAGCGTTGCACTTCCGACAGGGCCAGGTACGCTTCCGGCAGTTTCGGGTCGAGCTCGATGGCCTTCTCAGCTGCTTCGCGGGCTTGTCCATAGCCGGCGACGAAACCGGTGTCAAAACCGAAACCAGTTCGTTCGGCAATGGTCTTGGACAGCCCCGCCCAGGCCAAAGCCATGTCGGGATC
>JAOTXR010000064.1 GCA_029862285.1 Gammaproteobacteria bacterium | reverse complement strand
ATTGCGCAAGCACGGCGTAACGGCGCCGATCGATGTACATCTCATGGTGTCACCGGTGGACCGGCTCATTGGCGATTTTGCAGCGGCCGGTGCCAGTTACATCACGTTCCATCCGGAGGCCAGCGCGCATGTCGACCGCAGCCTGCAATTGATTCGCAATGAAGGTTGCAGGGCCGGCCTGGTGTTTAATCCGGCAACGCCACTTGACTGGCTCGACCATGTCATGGACAAAATCGACATGGTGCTGATCATGTCGGTCAATCCCGGATTTGGCGGCCAGAGTTTTTTGCCGTCGGCGCTGGACAAGCTACGACGGGCTCGTGAGCTGATCGATGCCAGTGGCCTCGATATCTGCCTGGAAATCGATGGCGGGGTGAAAATCGACAATATCGCGGAAATCGCCCGTGCCGGTGCCGACACCTTCGTGGCCGGGTCGGCTATCTTTGGCACTGATGACTATCTGGCTACTATCAAGGCCATGCGCGAGCAGCTGCAGCGCGCAGATTGACTTCGCTGCACTGCAGCAATACCATGGGGATTGATGAGTGCAGTGCAACAAAAACAACGCGAAAATCCGGTGAATAAGCCGGCAGAACGCCGCCTGGCAGCCATCTTCAGTGCCGACGCGGTCGATTTCACCCGGCTGGTGGCCGAAAACGACGTTCAGACCGTCCAGGTGATGAAGGAGCATCGCGAAACCATCGCCGGGCTGGTGCGCCAGCACAGCGGCCGGGTCGTCGATGCGGTCGGCGACAACCTGCTGGCTGAATTTGCCAGCGCTGTCGATGCGCTCGACTGCGCCATGGAGGTACAGGCGCAAATCGGCAAGGCAAATGCGGCGCAGGCCGATCGGCGGCTGGACTTTCGCGTCGGCATCAACGTTGGGGAACTGATCGTCGACGAGGAACGTATTGCCGGCGACGGGGTTAACATCGCCGCGCGGGTGCAGGCACTGGCACCAGCTGGTGGCATAGCCATTACCGGTACCGTGCTCGATCATGTCGAAGGGCGCATGGAGATCGAGTTTGACGACCAGGGCCCCCAAGAGCTCAAAAATGTGCCACGACCGGTGCGCGTGTTATTCATCAATCCGTCGGCAGGTAAAACTGATGGGGTTTCGCATTCTGCCACCGCCGTTCCCGGCTTTGCCGGTCGCCATGCAATCGCGGTCATGCCGTTCGACAATCTCAGTGAGAATGTAGAGCAGGAATATTTTGCCCAGGGACTTTCCGAAGACCTGATCAACCGTCTATCCGCATTGCGCCTGTATCCGGTAATCGCGCGAAACTCTACCTTCGCCTACAAAGGCAATGGTCGGGACCCACGCGAAATCGGCCGGTTACTCGGTGCTCATTACCTCGTTTCCGGTTCAGTACGACGCGCCGGTAACAAGATTCGGGTTGGTGTTGAACTGGTCGATACGCATGACGCTCATCAATTATGGTCAGAGCGCTACGATCGCGAACTGAGCGACATTTTCGATCTGCAGGATGAAATCACCGAATCCATTGCTGCATCGCTTAGCCCCGTGCTGTCGCATTCTGAAATACGCCACGCCATGCAACGCACGCCGCAGGATCTCGATGCGTGGGATTGTATTCATCGTGGCATTTGGCATCTGACTCAGGGTACTCGCGACGACAACATCGCGGCGAAAAAATGGGCCCGGCGCGCGCTCGAATTGCAGCCGCAATCGGCTGCCGCTTATACCTTGATGGCGTTCAGTCATCAGTACGACATCATTTACAGGTGGTCGGACTCACAGGAAGAATCGACCCGGCTTGCGGTGGCGACTGCCGAAAAAGCCGTGGCGCTGGACAAGGACGATCCGATGGCGCTGACCGCACTGGGCTATGCCTGCAATCTCACCGGTGATCAGGATCGCGCGATCACGGTGTTGGAGCGCGCAGTCGAACTCAATCCGAGTTCCGCCCTCGGTCACTGGGCGCTGGGATCGGCATTGTCGCTGGCCGGACGGCCCGACGAAGGAATCCCGATGGTGCAGAAAGCGATGCGCCTGTCGCCCAGTGATCCGCTGATGCATGAATTCCTGTTCAGTCTGGGGGCCGCCCATTTTGTGGCTGGCCGTCATGACCAGGCAGCTGAGTTTGCCCGTGCCAGTCTCAGGGATCGCCCTAATCAGCCCGGTGCGTATCGGCTGCTGGCTTCGGCCCTGGGTCATGCAGGTGACGCAACCGGGGCAACCAAAGCGGTTGCGCGCATGATGGAACTGGCGCCGGCGATAACAAAAACACACCTCAGGAGCTTCCTGCCCGCCAAGGTGGCCGATTTGTATATCAGCGGTTTGCGCAAGGCCGGTTGGAACGGCTAACAAAAAAAAAGACCCCGCATGGGGGCCTTTTTTTGTTTTAGCCGAGACCGCCTATGGGCGTTTCTGGCCGGGTCTGGCGCCGTACACGACGATGGTCTTGCCCGATGCTGTAACCAGGCCCTGTTCTTCCAGCACCTTCAAAACGCGGCCGGCCATCTCGCGTGAACAACCCACCAGACGACTCAGTTCCTGCCGGCTGACTTTGATCTGCATGCCGTCCGGATGTGTCATCGCGTCTGGTTCATTGCACAGGTCCATCAGAGCATGCGCTATCCGGCCGGTTACATCGACGAACGCCAAATCGCCCAGTTTACGATTAGTGCGATTGAGGCGGCTGGCTAACTGTGTGGCCAGCTCGAAGATCAACCCGGGGCTTTCGGCAGCGATCTGGCGAAAACGCGGATACGTCATCTCTGCGATCTCGCATTCTGTCCGCGTGCGCACCCAGGCACTGCGGGTTGGTTGTTCGTGAAACAAACCCATTTCACCGAAGAATTCACCTTTGTTCAAGTAAGCGAGCACCATTTCGTTGCCGTCCTCATCTTCGATCATGACCTCGACCGAACCCTCGACGAGATAGTAGAGGATATCCGGGAGGTCGCCGGCGTGGATCACAACCGTCTTGCTGGGTACGGTGCGCATCCTGCAATAGCTCAAAAATCGGTTGATGGCCGGGACGTCGTTGAAACGCTTCGCGGTGTTTTCCATAGGGGCCTCTTTGAGAATCGAAGGCATTTTAATCACTCTACTGTTACTTACAAGGTTTCTTCAAACTAGCCGCCCGCTATTCTGTGGCGATCTTCCTATATCCAGTACGCCGCGCGGGTCATTAGCCGCGACACAGCTGTCATCAGTTGTGGCACCGGTTGCGGCAAATCCTGTCCGCCGGCCTGGCTCGCTTTCTTGCCATGTTCGGCTTCGTCAGTACGCATTTGTTCGAGAATGGCGCGGCTACGCGAATCGCGTTCGGGCAAGCGCTTGAGATGACCGTCTATATGTCGAACGACCTGGCGCTCGGTCTCGGCCACAAAGCCAAGACTCCAGCGATCACCAGCGAAACCAGCTATTGCGCCGATGGCAAACGAACCTGCATACCACAACGGGCTGAGCAGGCTGCGGTGTCCACCCAGTTCGCTCAGGCGTTGTTCACACCAGGCGAGGTGATCGGTTTCCTCCGCGGCAGACTGCTCCATGGAGTCTCTGACCTGATCCAGTCGTGCCGTGAGTGCCTGTCCCTGATAGAGCGCCTGGGCGGCGACTTCACCGGCATGATTGACACGCATCAGGCGCGCTGACTGACGGCGTTCGTCGGGCTGCAAAACGCTGTCTTCCTGCTGTTGCGCCGGGCTGACTCGCGCAGCGGCCGGACTGCCGGCAACAGTCCGCAGTGCCTGATCTGCCGCAGTCACCAGTCGATCCGCAACTGTGGGCTGTCGCCCGGCCTGCTGGCGATTATGTCGAACGTTCATAGAGGCCGATTATATGTACGGGTCTGGCATGAAACTGAGAACCCGGTCACGCCTTGAATGAGAAGAATGTCACAAATCTGGTCGCGATGTTGAGGCGGCGGCCCGGATTGCGCGTGCCACCAGACTGATAGGATGGATAACGCCAGTTCGGGAACCGGTTCGTCGCAGGCTGGAGCGCAAATGCAACGCGCAGCCAATGTTCGAGGTGGCGACGATATCGACGCCCGATTGCCGGATCGCGGTCAATTTCCTGTCGGCTAACGCGTCAGCGATCGCCGGCCGGGCCACCACGTAGGCACCGGCAGAACCGCAACACGTGTCATTGTCTGGCAGCGGTACGGTGCAATTGCCAGCGACAGCCTGCAGGAGCGCCGCTGTGCCCGCCTGCTCGCCAATGACGTTTTTCATGGTACAGGACTCGTGAATTCCAATACGCTCGTCTGTGTTCAAGCCAGGCGCTCTCCAGTCACTTGCTGCAACGATGTAACAGACATCATGACAGCTCCTGGCAAAGTGCCTCGCGCTTTTACTGTCGACGAGCCGGTCGTACTCACGCAGCATTGCGCCGCAGCCCGACGCGGTGAACACCACAGCATCGACGTCCTGGATGTCAAAGGCCGCCAGATTCTGATCGATCAACAATCGTGCAGCGTCCGGGTAGCCAGCGTGCAGCGCCAGCGCACCACAACAAACCTGGGTGGATGGCACTGCGACGTCGTAGCCGGCCTCGGTGAGCACCAGCACACTGTCGTCAAGTGCTTGTGGCTCCAGGGCCGGGTTGATGCAGCCCGTGAACAAGGCGATCTTGCCGCGTTTGCGGCCGATGGCGGCTGAAAATGCGGGTAGCTGTGGTCTCGGATTGTCTGCGGGCAGCATGGCCGCAATTCGTCGTAGCGATGACGGCAATAGAGGGTACAGCCAGCGCGTCGCCTTGAGTGTCTGCCACGCGGCAACAGCAAGCCCTGTTGCATGCAGCAGTCGTCTGGAGGTACTCAAACGAACCAGCAGACGCTCGCTTACCTTTGGCTTACGACCGCTCGCAGTCAGTGTGGCGCGGGCCGCATCGATCAGTCGTCCGTATGGCACTTTGGCCGGGCACACGGCTTCACAACGTCGGCAGGACAGACACTGTTCCAGATGGGTGCCGAGAGTGTCGGAAGACCGGATCGCGTTTTGTGCCAGACCCTGGATCAGTCCGATACGACCCCGTGGTGACTCAGCTTCGTTGTTACACAGTGTGAAAGTCGGGCAGTGCGGCAGGCACAGCCCGCACTTTACGCAGCCGTCTGACAACTCTGTGAGAATTCGTGACCGGGATTCGGGCTCGGTGGAGACACTGGTATCATTGCGCGCCATTGATTTCATGATACGCAAACAGGAGCATTTTTATGAACAAGTTTCTCGCAGTGGTGCTGCTGGTCCCGTTACTGGCGCATGCCCAGGAAGAGGGCAAGCCCTGGACCGGTAGCGCCGCGCTCGGAATCCTGGCGACATCCGGTAACTCCGACACAATGAACGCTAATCTCGGTCTTAATCTGAACTACGATGTCGATCGCTGGCACCACGCATTTGGCGCCATCGCCGCCGGTGCCGATTCCAATAGCGTCACTACGGCGGAACGTTACAAGGCAGGCTACAAAGCAAAATATGACTTCACCGAGTTCGACTATGTCTTTGGGTTGCTGAGCTACGAAAAAGACAAGTTCAGCGGTTACGATCAGCAGACTACCGAAGCGATTGGCTATGGCCGGCGTATTATCAACGAGGACAATCAGGTGCTGAACCTCGAAGCGGGTGCCGGTTTCAAGCAAAATGAACTGCGTGACAACACCAGTGAAGACAGTGCAATTATCCGCGTGGGCGGCGATTACCTGTGGAAATTCAGCGAAACCGCCCGGTTCACGCAGGTCCTGGCAATTGAACGCGGCTCTGACAATACCTTTACGGAATCGATTACTGCTATCAAAGCGACGTTGATCGAGCAGCTGGGTCTGGTATTTTCCTACACCATCAAGAACAATTCTGACGTACCCGCCGGTAGCGAAAAAAGCGATACTTTTACCGCGATATCCCTGGAGTATGGTTTCTGAGGAAGAAGGACTATTACCAGCGCCACGTCTTTTTCTGCACCAATCAGCGTGAGACGGGCCGGCAATGCTGCATGAACCACGATGCCATGGCGCTGCGTGACTACGCCAAGCAGCAGATCAAGAAACTGGGCATAGCCGGGCAGGGGGGTGTGCGGGTCAACAGTGCCGGTTGCCTGGATCGATGTTCGGAGGGGCCGGTATGCGTGATCTACCCGGAGGCGGTCTGGTATACCTACTGCGATCGCGCAGATATCGACGAGATCGTCGAGCAGCATCTTGTGCATGGCAAAACTGTAGCCCGGCTGAAGATATAACCGGCTGTTTTCCAAGGCATTTTCATTAACCTTTTGGGTTCGCTGCTGTTGCATTGGCCAGGGGCCTCACGTATATTTACGCGCTTCGCCCGGACCGGGTGGGATAGATCAAGATGAAAACTTATACCGCAACCAACGAAAATGTGCGTCGTGACTGGTACGTTGTTGATGCCGCCGGGAAAACACTTGGCCGTCTGGCAACAGAGGTTGCCCGGCGCTTGCGTGGCAAACACAAGCCGGAATACACGCCGCACATCGACACGGGCGACTACATAGTCGTCGTGAACGCCAGCCAGATCCGTGTCACGGGTAACAAGCTGGCCGGCAAGATGTATTACCGGTTTACCGGCTATATCGGCAACATGAAAAAAGAATCGCTGGGCGATCTCATGAAACGGGCGCCGGAGCGTGCAATCGAGCGTGCAGTGAAGGGCATGCTGCCAAAAAACCGCCTGGGGCGCGATATGTACCGTAAGCTGAAAGTCTATGCCGGCCCTGAGCACAAACACCAGTCACAACAACCCAAGAATCTGGAAATTCAAGCATGAGCGAACAGGTCAACTACGGCACCGGTCGTCGCAAAACTTCTACCGCCCGTGTGTTTATTCGCCCCGGATCGGGCCGGATTACCGTCAACCAAAAACCGCTGGATAGTTTCTTCGGACGGGAGACGGCGCGGATGATCGTCCGTCAGCCGCTGCAGGTGGCACAGGCCGAAGACCGGTTTGATGTCGACGTCACAGTCGGGGGTGGTGGCACCACCGGCCAGGCGGGTGCGATACGTCACGGCCTGACGCGTGCGTTGATGGAATATGACGAGACGTTGCGTAAGCCATTACGTGATGCCGGCTTTGTGACGCGTGATGCCCGCGAGGTGGAGCGCAAGAAAGTCGGTCTGCGCAAGGCTCGTCGCGCTACACAGTACTCGAAGCGCTGATTAGCAAACAATGAAGGCCGACGACGGCTATCCCATTTGGGGGATCGTCTAGCGGTAGGACTGCGGACTCTGACTCCGCCAACCCAGGTTCGAATCCTGGTCCCCCAGCCAATTTAACTAACATATTGGGGTCGAATCGCACTTTCCGCAGCGGAAAGCGCGGTTCGACCCCATTTTTCGATCAGCGCCGTTTGGTTTTTACCCCGCCATCAGAGGCGATCAGCAAGACATCGGCAGGGCGCCGGGCAAACAGGCCCACGGTGACCACGCCGGCAATCTGGTTGATGGTGGATTCCAGGGTCACCGGATCGGTTATGTCGAGGTTGTAGACGTCAAGGATGGCGTTGCCGTTGTCTGTCGTGAAGTCTGCCCGCCACTCGGGGCGACCGCCCAATCCTACCAGCTGCCGGGCCACATACGAGCGTGCCATCGGGACCACCTCGACCGGCAGCGGAAAGCTGCCCAGTACGTCGACAACTTTGGATTCATCGACGATGCAGACGAACTGTGTCGAAGCTGCGGCGATGATTTTCTCTCGGGTCAGCGCGCCACCGCCGCCCTTGATTAACCGCAGGTGGGCATCTGTCTCGTCGGCGCCATCGATGTAGACCGAAAGTTGGCCGGCGCTATTGAGATCAGTCACGGCGATGCCGCGTTCCTTGAGGCGCCGGGTCGACTCTTCCGAGCTCGATACCGCTGCGTCGAGGCGCACCCGTTCTCTGGCAATGGCGTCGATCAGATGGTTCACGGTGGAGCCGGTACCGACACCGAGTACTGAGTCTTCCTCGATGTAGTTCAGCGCGGCTTCGGCGACACGAATCTTGTTCTGGTCTTGGGGCATGACTTTGAGTCCATTGGGTCTGCCAGCGTATGTTGACGCCATTCGCCAGCCAGGTCGAGTGTTTCCTGTTCCCCAAAAAAACAGGCCCGCCGAGGCGGGCCTGTTGTCGTCCACAAGGCCACCAGGGGCCCCGGGAGTACGCAGACTTTAGCGTTTCTTCCTGCGCGTAGTCTTACGTTTTTTCGTCTTACGACGTTTCGTAGTCTTACGCTTCTTCGTCTTACGACGTTTCGTAGTCTTACGCTTCTTCGTCTTACGACGTTTCGTAGTCTTACGCTTCTTGGTCTTACGCTTCTTGGTCTTGCGCTTCTTCGTCTTACGTTTCTTCGTCTTACGTTTCTTCGTCTTACGCTTCTTCGTCTTACGACGTTTCGTCGTCTTACGTTTCTTCGTCTTACGTTTCTTCGTCTTACGTTTCTTCGTCTTGCGCTTCTTAGTCTTACGCTTCTTCGTCTTACGTTTCTTCGTCTTGCGCTTCTTAGTCTTGCGCTTCTTCGTCTTGCGTTTCTTCGTCTTCCGACGTTTAGTCGTCTTACGTTTCTTCGCAGTCTTGCGACGCTTCGTAGTCTTGCGTTTCTTCGTCTTCCGACGT
>JAOTXR010000418.1 GCA_029862285.1 Gammaproteobacteria bacterium | reverse complement strand
CGGCAGCGTGAATTTAATGGTGTTCTCCATGTACTGCGCCCAGAAGTCAGGCCGGGTGGCTTGCAGTTCGGCATCAAGCCCACCCGTCGCGGCGGTGGCGGCTGCGGGTGCGTCCCAGTCAACCGAACCGCTAATGCGCATCACATAAGCCGTTAAAGGAAACACCTTATCCGGCGGTATATCCACGGCGGCCATTCGGTTACCGGGGATGGTTTCACCCGGTTTCTGCACGTACTGCGCAAAAAGCTCCGGCGTCCACGAACGGGAATCGGCCAAAAGGGCGGCCGAATAGTCGTAGCCTTCGCGGGTACCGACTTCGCGCTTGAACAATTCGTAGAGGTTGGGCCCGACCATGCCGGCCTGCCCCTGCCCGGCGGTATGGCAAAAAGCGCAGTACTGCTGCCAGGTCTGCTCCCCGGCAATCGCGTCGGCCTGCTGTAAATTGGCGTCGGTGTACTCCTGTGCGTTAACCGGCCCTGCGCATAACAAAGCCGCCGTCGCAGCCAAAAATCCATGTCGTTCGTGCATATTGTTCGTGTCCTGGCTACGGCCCGTTGGAATTGGTGTCAGACACCAATTTTTTACGCCATTATGTGCTGCCCGCTATTTTACCGAAAATAGGGTCGAAACGATTATTTATGGTGGAATTGGTGTCTGACACCAATTACAGGGCACAGCCATATGCAAGCTATCATCGCAAGCGCCATCGCAATCGTGATGGGTGCGGCCATTTCCTGGGCGGGCAGCGACGGCGGCGACCGTGTCGCTGGCATACCGGTATTTGCACTGTGCGGCGCGCTGGCGTTTGCAATCAACTGGCTGGCCTTCATCCCCTCGGCGCTGCAACAGACAGAGCGGTATTACGACCTCGTCGGCGGCATCACCTACATCAGCCTGACGGTGCTCGCCGTGGTACTGTCCGGCCAACTCGATCTGCGTGCGGCGCTCGTGGCGGCCATGGTCCTGGTCTGGTCACTGCGCCTGGCGACGTTCCTGGTCCTGCGCATCTCGAAAAGCGGCGGCGACAGCCGCTTCGACGACATCAAGACCCGACCGGCGCAATTCTTCATGGCGTGGACCGTGCAGGGTCTTTGGGTGGTGCTGACCGCGGCGGCCGCGCTGGCCGTCATCACCGGGGGGGTGCGCGAGCCGCTTGGCACTGTGGGCATCGCCGGCATCGCGGTGTGGTCGATCGGCATGCTCATCGAGATCGTGTCGGACCGGCAAAAGTCGAAGTTCAAGGACGATCCGAAGAATCAGGGAAAGTTCATCAACGTCGGGCTGTGGGCCTTGTCGCGGCACCCGAATTATTTCGGCGAGATCGTACTGTGGACGGGCATGGCGCTGGTCGCCGTGCCGGTGCTGCAGGGTTGGCAGTGGGCCACGCTGATCTCGCCCGTGTTCGTGACGATTCTGCTGACCAAGGTCAGCGGCATCCCGGTGCTCGAACAAAAGGCCGACGAACATTGGGGCGGCCAGGACGACTACGAAGCATACAAGCGCAGGACGCCGGTGCTAATCCCGAGGTGGCCTGGCAGGTAATTGGTGTCAGACACCAATTTTTTTGCGGCCTCTGCGACCTGGACGGGCGGGAAATGGCAGTTGGGACTCTATCTGGTTTTTGAAGGCGTCGTCGCCAAGTACGAGTTCCTGGCGCGTGGTTTCGCGGATTTTTTCGAGTTCGTGCTCGGTGAGTGCGTCACGAAACCATTTGCGGTAACGAGAACTGCGGCTCTCAGCGGAGTCGGCGAGATCGTCATAGTACTGATGCACGGACACCACGCGGTCGGGCTCGCCGAACGCGTGCCGGCGATGGCTCGACCATGGCCACTCGGCCGGATCGGCGATGAGGTTGGCACGCACCGGATTCAACTCGATGTAGCGATAACAGGCCTGGAGATAGCGGTCGGTGTTCACCAGGCTCGCCCGATAACGACCCTCCCATAATCCGCCGGTGCGTTCGTGGGCCGTATTGAAGTAACGCACATAGCGGATGCCGACCGACTGCATCGTGCGCGGCAAAGCGTCCGCGTTCTCGGGCGTCAGCAGCAAATGGACATGATTGCCCATGAGAACATAGCAATGGATCGCGCACTCGTGCTGCTCTGCTGCTTCGACCAGGAAATCCAGGTAGCGAGTTCGATCATGATCGTCAAGAAAAATCGTGCGACGATCATTGCCGCGCTGCACGACATGCATCGGATAGCCGGGAACAAAGATGCGGCGACGGCGGGTCATGCGCAAATGGTGTCAGACACCAAATAAAGGGCGCGATGATTAAATGTGCCCTGATGTTCGA
>JAOTXR010000063.1 GCA_029862285.1 Gammaproteobacteria bacterium | reverse complement strand
TACGTAATGCTTGAAACCGGGCAGCCGATGCACGCCTATGATCTGCGAAATATCGACGGTGGCATAACCGTGCGCAGGGCCAGGACCAAAGAACGGCTCACATTGCTGGACGGACGGGAGATCGAGCTCGATGACGATCTGCTTGCAATAACTGACAAATCCGGCGTCATTGGATTGGCGGGAATCATGGGTGGTGAAAAGTCTGGCGTGCAGGATGATACGACCGACATATTTTTTGAGGCGGCTTTTTTCGCACCACTGGCTATTGCTGGAAGGGCGCGTCGTTTTGGCATGCATACGGATGCCTCCCATCGGTTTGAGCGCGGTGTGGAACCCGGTGGGCAACTCGCGGCAATCGAGAGAGCTACCACCTTGCTGATCGAGTTTGCCGGCGGCGAAGCGGGCCCCGCGGAGGAGACCGTTGCCAAAACCCAATTGCCAAAACCGCAGTCGGTCGAATTGCGGCGCGCTCAGCTGGAACGACTGCTTGGCTGCAAAGTTCCGGATGATGATGTGACCGACTTGCTGACCCGGTTGCAGATGCAAGTGGAAAAAACCGCGGAGGGGTGGTTGGCGACGCCTCCCGCATTTCGCTTCGACATTACAATTGAAGCGGATTTGATCGAGGAAGTCGCCCGGATCTACGGCTATGACCGTATTCCCGAGATCGATATTGTTGAGCAATTGCCGGTCGGCCCGGACACAGAGACCCGTATTGCCGAAACGACATTCGAGTCGGTGCTTGTGGCGCGGGGATACCGCGAAGTTGTGACCTACAGCTTCATTGATCCCGCACTGCATCAGCGGCTAAACCCGGCCGTGGAAGCGCTGGAGTTGAGCAACCCGATCTCGTCCGAATTGTCGGTGATGCGGACATCGCTGATGCCCGGCCTGCTCGACGCGCTGAAGCAGAACCTGAGCCGTCAGCAGGACCGCGCCCGCTTATTTGAGCTCGGTCTCAGGTTTGTTCCCCAAGGTAATGAAATAAAACAACAAAAATGTCTCGCCGGATTAATATATGGGTCCCGGTCCCCGGAACAGTGGTCCAGCCAACGGGAAAATTCGGATTTCTTTGACCTCAAGGCCGATCTTGAGGCCCTGCTGGAGCTGACCGGTGAACCGGATCAGTTCGCGTTTGAGCCGGCAGAACACCCGACCTTACATCCGGGCCAGACTGCCCGTGTCATGCGCTCCGGCAGCCCTGTGGGTTGGCTAGGTGCGCTGCATCCGGCTCATCAAAGGGCTTTGGGGCTAGGCAAACCGCCATTTTTGTTCGAGCTTTTGGTGGAGCCGTCATTCCATGCGAAGATGCCGGCGTATGGGGAAATTTCACGTTATCCTTCGGTTCGCCGGGATATATCGTTATTTGTAGACGAATCTGTATCGGCGGCAGCGCTGGTGGCCTGTGTCCGCACGAGTGCACCCGAGGTATTACGTCAAATTAAGATCTTTGATGTTTACCAAGGGCAAGGAGTAGATTTAGGACGAAAGAGTGTCGCTTTAGGCTTGATTCTACAGGACTATTCCAGCACTCTTACTGACGGGGAGGCGGATTCGGCGGTAGCTGCCGCGAAGACCGCTCTGGTCGAGGAACTGAACGCAAAAATAAGAGACTGACGATGGCGCTGACTAAAGCAGACATGGCCGAATCGCTGTTCAATGAGCTTGGGCTCAACAAGCGTGAGGCCAGAGAACTTGTAAATTGTTTTTTTGAGGATCTGCGTGCCGCCCTGGCCACTGGGGAGCAGATCAAGTTATCGGGGTTTGGCAACTTTGATTTGCGCGACAAGAATGAGCGCCCGGGCAGGAATCCCAAAACCGGCGAGGAAATACCGATCACGGCTCGTCGCGTGGTGACATTCCGGCCCGGTCAGAAACTGAAAGCGCGAGTGGAAGCATATGCTGGAACCCGGGAACAATAGAGAATTACCACCGATACCCGGGAAGCGTTACTTCACCATTGGGGAAGTAAGCGAGCTTTGCGGCGTGAAGCCGCATGTGCTGCGATACTGGGAGCAGGAGTTTCCACAGCTCAAACCGGTCAAGCGGCGCGGCAATCGACGCTATTATCAGCGCCAGGACGTACTCATTATCCGGCAGATCCGCAGCCTGCTGTATGACGAGGGTTTTACGATTGGCGGAGCCCGCCAGCGTCTGACCGGCGAGGAGGCGCGCGAAGACCTGAACCAGAGCCAGCAAATCATTCGGCAGGTCCGGACCGAGCTCGAGGAAATTCTCAAGATTCTTCGTCGCTAGGCAATCGGTTTGCAGCCGAATGTGTGGGTGCCGGGTAACGGCAATTCGCAAACTCAACTTTTTTGAATCGGGGCGTGGCGCAGCCTGGTAGCGCACCTGCATGGGGTGCAGGGGGTCGGAGGTTCGAATCCTCTCGCCCCGACCAATGGAAAAAAAGGCCGGCACGCCACAAGGGTGTACCGGCCTTTTTTCTAGTGGTTAATTTCAGACGGCAAGATCCACGCGTGTCCGGCCTTGGCCGCGTGAGGTTGTCCGGCAATTCGGATTCCCGGCCAGAGCGCAGAGAATGCGCGCGGTACCGTGCAGGGAAAACCCGGATTGCGAGAGGTCTTTTAAGAGCTATTTCCACCTGATGAATTCTGGCGGGGAAAAATCTTTTCCCGGGAGGCCCCGACCAATGGAAAAAAAGGCCGGCACGCCACAAGGGTGTACCGGCCTTTTTTCTAGTGGTTAATTTCAGACGGCAAGATCCACGCGTGTCCGGCCTTGGCCGCGTGAGGTTGTCCGGCAATTCGGATTCCCGTTCTGCCGCTCAGCGGGGTCAAGTGCAGGGGGATTCAGGTACTCTTCCGAGGTGGAAGGCGAAGCACGAAGGATGACGGTCGTGTACGAGACCCGCTCCGCACGAGTTTGCCGGGAGCGGGCGCTGGTGCTGCACGCGGTGGGTATCCCCTACGAGATTCTCGAACTCGACGGCATGCGTGTGCTCGCCGTGGGCTATCACGTAGCCGACGAGGCTCGTGAGCAGCTGAGTCTTTACGAGAAAGAAAACCGTGGTTGGCCACCGGTGCTGAGCGAGATGCCCCGAGTATCCAACGGAGTCATAGGCGCCATGTGTTTTGCCACGATGCTGCTCATATTGCACTGGATGACTAACGCAGAGGCCTTTGGCCTGGACTGGTATGTCGAGGGCCGGGTGGATGGTCGCCTGATGCGGCAAGGCGAGTGGTGGCGGGCCATTACCGCATTAATGTTGCACGCCGACGCGCCACACCTGGCCGGCAACATGGTCATCGGTGCTGTTTTTGGTTTATTCCTGGGTCAGTTGGTGGGGCAGGGACTGGGCTGGAGTCTCATCCTTGCCGGTGGAGCACTGGGTAACATTGCCAATGTTTTGTTACAGCATCCTTCGCATCGCGCCGTCGGTGCATCGACCGCCGTATTTGCGGCGCTCGGTACGCTGACCGCTTATACTTGGATGCATCGACGCGATGCTCGTTTTCATGCAGCGTTTCGTATCGCTCCGCTGATCAGCGGAGCAGTCTTACTCGCTTACCTCGGTACCGGTGACGTGCGCACCGACATAGTCGCGCACCTGACAGGTTTTGGCTGCGGCATGGCTGGCGGGATCATTGTGGCACGTTTGCCTGCGAGTTGGCGGCGTTCCGGCAGACGGCAACTCACAATTGGTTTGGCCGCAGTATTGGCCTGTGCAGCGGCCTGGCTATTGGCATTAACGTAGTTGGGCCAAAGCGACTGCGAGCGCGATGCGATATATTTGGCCTCAGCGTCATCTGCAGTTGGGAGTGGATACCTGAAGATCATGGCAAATATGTTCGTCGGTGCGTTCTGTGCCCTGTGCCTGCAGGCAGCGTACGGCGAGATTGTGTTCGTGGCAGTTGCCAGCAATTTTAGTGAAACAGCGCATGTACTTGCGAAGAGATTTAATGAGCGCAGCGGTCACGTAGTCCGTATCAGTTCAGGATCATCCGGCAAGTTGTACGCACAGATTCGTAATGGCGCACCGTTTGATATTTTCTTGTCGGCCGACACCGCGAGGCCGGAACGAGTCGAATTTGATGGTCTGGCTGTACCCGGAACTCGATTCAGCTATGCCGAGGGAACGCTGGTATTGTGGTCTGTCAGAGAGCGGTACGCGGACAGGAATTGCCTGGAAGTGTTGAAGTCATTGGACTTCGATTACCTCGCTATCGCCAATCCCGATACTGCGCCGTATGGGGCGGCGGCAAAACAATGGCTAGAGGGCCTCGGTTTGTGGAGAAAAATCCGTTCCAGGATTGTGACCGGCGAGAACATTGGTCAGGCTTTTCATTTCGCGGCCACCCGCAATGCGGCTCTTGGGCTGGTCGCCGCCGCTCAGCTTGCGGACACAGACATTCCCGCCGGTTCTTGCCGGTACGCAGTTCCGGCCAGCGATCATGCGCCAATCATGCAACAGGGGGTACTGCTGCGGCGCGCCCGCGGTAGCGCAGCAGCCAGGGAATTTATTGCAAGCCTGCACTCGGATGCAGCTACCGAAGAAATCCTGCGTCGCGGATATCGCCGGCCCTAGCTGAGCAGTACGCTTATCCTGGATGGTTGATGTTGTCGGAGCCAACGGTTGGTTAGCGCACTTTCCCGGCGCCGGTCCGCTCTGGCTTAGCGTTCGCCTCGCCGGAGTAACTACGCTGATACTGATCGTGTTTGGCACGCCGCTGGCATGGTGGTTGTCGCGAACGCGGGGGTTCTGGCGCGTACCGGTGGAAGCAATCGTTGCAATGCCGATAGTCTTGCCGCCGACGGTGATGGGCTTCTATCTCCTGATCTTGCTCGGACCGGCCGGCCCATTGGGGCGATTTTGGGTTTCCCTGACCGGCGACTCACTGAGTTTTTCGTTTTCCGGGCTGGTGATCGCGTCGTGCGCCTATAGCCTGCCGTTTGTTGTGCAACCACTGCAGAATGCCTTTCACTCGGTCAGTGAGGCTGGTATGGAATCTGCTGCAACGCTCGGAGCATCACCACTCGATGTTTTTTTCTCCATCGTGGTACCCCAATCGATGCGTGGATATCTCACAGCGGCGGTCATGGGTTTTGCGCACACGCTGGGTGAGTTCGGCGTCGTGCTGATGGTAGGCGGCAATATCCCGGGAGAGACGCGCGTTATCTCGATAGCAATCTACGATCATGTTGAGAGTCTGAACTACGACAAGGCACATGTGCTCTCGGTGATTCTATTGGTGTTTGCCTTTCTGGCTTTGCTGTTGCTCTATTTCGTTAATCGGCCACGTCATCGTGCCTGATACCAGATCATTGGGAACGTGTGAGCTGTCCATGGATCGCGGCGATTTCAGGTTGCGCGCAGATTTTGATCTGCCGGCCCAGGGAATTACCGGTTTGTTCGGCGTCTCGGGCGCTGGCAAGACAACGGTACTGCGCTGTCTCGCGGGGCTGGAACGTGGTGCAAAAGGACGTATCGAAGTTGCCCGCGATATCTGGCAGGACAGTTCGACTAGAGTGTTCGTCCCGCCACACCGACGTGAAGTGGGCTACGTATTCCAGCACACGCAGTTATTCCGCCATCTGGATGTCGCCGCCAATATCGATTACGGGTTACGACGGGCGCGACGACCGCCAAAGCTAACGCGGGGGCAGGTTTGTGACTTGCTGGATATTGACCGGCTGAGCCGGCGGCGGACGGATCAATTGTCCGGTGGTGAGCGCCAGCGGGTCGCTATCGCGCGGGCAGTGCTGAGGAGCCCGCGCCTGCTGCTGATGGACGAGCCACTGGCCTCGTTGGATCACGACAGCCGGCGCCAGATCCTGCCATTTCTCAACCGGCTGCATGCAGAACTTGCCATGCCGATACTGTACGTCAGCCATAGCGTCGACGAAGTCACCCACTTGTGTGACCACCTGATCGTGATGCGTGCTGGTGCGATTACCGAGTCGGGAGAAATCGGTCAACTTTTGAACAATCCGGCTATTTTTGATGATGCGGATACCGGTGTATTCATCGAAGCCCGTGTCACCGGTCACGATGCCATTAACCAGGTCACCCGGCTACGATTTGACGGCGGCGAATTGATTTTGCCTGGCCACCCGCCGGCCAACCGCGGGCGCGTCAGGGTTCGCATCCTGGCTCGTGACGTCAGTGTCAGTGTGGATACACCCGGCCCCAGTTCAATTCTTAACCAAATTTCGGCAATCATCGGTTCGGTCGCAGACAATGGAGGCCCGCATGTCCAGGTTGAACTGATTGCCGGGAGTTCGCGGCTGATTGCGCGAATCTCCCGCCTGTCGTTTAACAAACTCGTGCTATCCAAGGGACAGGCGGTGACGGCTCAGGTCAAGGGTGTGGCTGTGAAGCCGTCTGGGCAATATCGTGAAACGTTGTGAACCGCGGGTAAAGTCACTAAAGTACTTCCAACACAGGTCCACGCCTTTGATTATGAGAATGACTGGCGTTCACAGATAGGAGTCCCCAGATGAATACTCTTCGAAGTCTCGTTGTTCTGTTCGCGCTGGTGTTTGCCGGCCCGGCGCTGGCTGACTACGAATTATATTTTGGAACAGGTATCGGCAGATCCGACAGCGGCTCGGATCCGGCTGCGCTGCAGAGCACCCTTGCCAGGCAGGGCTACGACATAACTGCAGCGACGGTCGACGCCGAGGACGGTGGCGGGCGGATTCTTGTAGGTTTGCAGTTTACGGATACCTGGGCCGTGGAGCTTGGTTTTGTCGACCTCGGCAAAGTTCGGGCGGAGGTCGCCGGTGTAGTGCCATCATCGCAGGTCGCGCAGTTTACTCAGGATGTTGCCGACGCGCTTCCCGTCATGCCTCGTGGTCTGACGCTGGCGGCGGTCGCCCGCAAGACGATGACCGAGATGGGTTGGGAGCCGGGCGGGATAACCGACAACCTCAGTTTTGCACTAAAGCTGGGCCTGATCGACTCTGATGCTAAACGCAGTGTCAGTGGCGTATCGGGTCACAATGAAGTCAATGCCGATCCTTACTATGGGCTGAATGTCGGAATTGACTTCAGCGACAACTGGCGGGGAATTATCGGTTACGAAATATTCAATCTTGCCGATTCGACTGAATACTGGTCGCTCGGACTGGAAGTTCGCTTCGCCAATAAGGGCAAGTAACAATCAATTTAGCGGAAAACGGTCTGCGCGGAAGCGCGCGGATCGTTTTTTTTGTGGCCTGGTCAGGCTCTTAGCGGAACATAAGATGGTTACCAAAAGTGGGCCATCGTGTCGGTGTCTCTTACAGTCGCATCACCGCGGCTCCACACTTTGTTGTAATTAGCCGGAAAAGCGTGACGCGGGTCACACTATCTTCTGGTTATTGGTGTCTTCTGTAAATTGGCACACAAGTTGCTTTATCTAATCCGCAAAGGGGAATTTCTCCCCGAATGACATAAGAGCAGGCGGATATGAAAAATAGATTCTCACTCACAATTGTTGCGGTTCTGGGCCTGACTGTAATGGCCTCGGTGTCCCAGGCTACGCCGATGTTGGGTACTGTCGGAACAGCCAACAATTACTCCCTGATTCACCCTGGTGCGACGCCTTCGGGCGAGGCGGGCCCGTGGAGCTGGTTTGAGCCGGGTCAGCAGCTTTCGTTGATTATGGCCGATGGATTCCTGACACTCGATGGGGCGCAAAGCCTGCAATTGATGGACTCAGAAGAGCTGCCGATCGGCAGCGTGACTTTCGAGGACATGAGTCTGGATCTGAATGACATCGAGGATGGTTTTGCCGGAGGGTGGATCGAGTACACCTTGGGCGAGACATGGGGCGTATTTAAATTTGCGGACCTAACCTATAGTCGTTATTTCAATAGCTCTAGCTGGGATGGCGACGTGCTAAACGTCTACCTGTGGGGCGGAGACCCGGAAAACAATCTGGGCATGGACCTCAAATTGAGCATTGAGCGGGCGGCCGTACCGGAACCGGGTATCGTGGCTTTGCTGTTGCTCGGACTGGCCGGTATGACGCTGGTCAGGACGCGACGCGAACAACCGCGCGCCCGCATCTAGTATCCCCGGGCGGCAAACATAAAAGGGGCAGGCCGTCCGGTCTGTCCCTTTTTAGTTGGCGGTAAATTCCATTGGCGCCGATCCGGGTAGCGATTCGGCAAACCCGACGCCGACGAGTTGCGACGGCGTGTACGCACCGCCATCACGATGAGTCGAAAGCACACTGTCCACTATCCCTAATGCCCCGGTCACTGTGACTTCATAGCCGTTAGCCGTCTTCAGTCGGCCGGTGATAGTCTTAGTGCCATTGCTCGCCTCGCCCCAGACGTACATTGGATTGCGTTGGCGTTGTTCCGCGTCCGGCCCTGTCACGCGGCGCTCAACCTGCGCCTTGAGCAGCTTCTGGACGATACCCAGTCCCAGGAGTGGGCGAACCAGGTTCAGTCGCCGCAAACGCTTGGGTACATGCGGTGGTACCGAAATGTAGGTTTCGATATTGGGGATCGAGGTGGTGTAGTAGGCCGTCGCCACATCACCCCAGGGGATAGTCATGCCGGTTTTCTCGCCGTTACCGAAATTGACCGGTCGTGTGCGATAGGCAAGGGGTACACGGGTTAATTTACCGTCGCGCCGAATCTGACCGCCGTTGGCGAGTCCCTCGACG
>JAOTXR010000062.1 GCA_029862285.1 Gammaproteobacteria bacterium | reverse complement strand
TGTCCTCGAGGACAGCGCCGGCGGTACCACCTGGCGCCGGGACTAACTCCCGCGCAATGCTCTTATTCCTTCCCCGCGCCGGGATTGGGTTCGTGCGGGCCGGTTTTTCGGTCGCGCATTTCGGCACCCAGCAGGGTGTTTTCCAGCAGCATGGCGACGGTCATCGGGCCAACACCTCCAGGTACCGGTGTGATGTGGCCAGCCCGCCCGACTGCGCTGTCGAATTGCACATCGCCGACCAGCTTACCGTCTTCCAGTCGATTAATACCGACATCGATGACGATGGCGCCGGGTTTTATCCAGTCGCCGGGAACCAGGCCGGGTTTGCCGGCAGCGACAATTAGTATGTCTGCGCGTTCGACTTCCGATCGCAAATCTTTGGTGAAACGATGGCAAACGGTGACCGTTGCACCGGCAATCAAAAGTTCCAGCGCAGTCGGGCGGCCAACGATATTGGAGGCGCCTATCATTACCGTCTTGCTGTGTTTATATGCAGCACCGACTTCATCCAGCAGTCGCATTACGCCGCGGGCGGTACAGGGACGCAAACCCGGGCGGCGTTGGGCCAGCAAACCCACGTTGCAGGGATGGAAGCCGTCGACGTCCTTGGCCGGCGAGATGGCCTCGATAATAACGTTGTCGTCAATATGTTCCGGTAGCGGCAACTGCACAAGGATGCCGTCTATGACATCGTCTTTGTTGAGTTCGTCGATCAGCGCCAGCAGGTCGCCCTGGGTGGTCGTTGAGTCGAGATGATGCACCCGGGATTCGAATCCGGCCTCGGCGCAGGCATTGATCTTGTTGCGCACGTATATTTTTGAGCCAGGATCTTCGCCCAGCAGCACCACCGCCAGTCCGGGCCGGCGGGAGCCGTCAGCCACTCGCTGATCGACCCGGTCCCGCAGCCTGAGGCGGATTTTGGCTGCGATCGCTTTGCCATCAATTATCTTGGCGGTCATCAGGGCTCCCGAGAGTATCGAAGCAATTTTGGCACGCGTGTGCGCGGATAGACAGGGCCGTGAAATTGACGGATTTGCAAGTGCGGTCGTATCATGCGCCATCCTGCAAGGGGTTGTCGGCCAGCGCCGCGAGCGGGTTACGGCGGGGCATAGCGCAGTCTGGTAGCGCGTCTGCTTTGGGAGCAGAAAGTCGGGGGTTCGAATCCCTCTGCCCCGACCAATTTTATGGCGTCGGCGTGACAGGTTCCGGGATGCGCCCGTAGCTCAACCGGATAGAGCATCGGCCTTCTAAGCCGAGGGTTGCAGGTTCGAGTCCTGCCGGGCGCGCCATTCCCCGGGCAGGTAACGGTTTTATGGTGGGCGTAGCTCAGTTGGTAGAGCTCCGGATTGTGATTCCGGTGGTCGTGGGTTCGAGTCCCATCGTCCACCCCATTTAACGACAGCAGATTTGAAGGAGTGGCCAACAGGGCCGTTAGCTCAATTAGGTAGAGCAGTGGACTCTTGCGTAAGTGAGCCCCGGCAGCGCGAGCTGCCGGTGCGCACCGGGTGAATTGCGGGAAACCTACGGGCCAGGTGGCCTATGGCAATCCGCAGCCAAGCCCCAGGATGGGGAAGGTTCAGAGACTAGCGGAGCAGGGAGCGCAGACCGCCTCGAGCGCCCGGCACCCCACGTGGGTGATGAGATAGTCCGGTACTGCCGGAAACGGCGGAGTAACTGAATCCATTGGTTGGGGGTTCGATTCCCTCACGGCCCACCATTTCATTCAAAGCAAGTATAATTTCGTCGTGCGCGAAAGTGGCGGAATTGGTAGACGCGCTGGATTTAGGATCCAGTGGGGTAACCCGTGAGAGTTCGAGTCTCTCCTTTCGCACCAGCGTTCCTTGTGTATCCGTCATTGACTGACGGGTTGAATTCATGAATCAAGAGAAATCACAGATGCAGGTTTCAGTAGAAAGCCTCGGTGGCTTGCAGCGCAAAATGACAGTGCAGGTGCCGGCAGAGCAAATCGAGAGTGAAATAGACAAGCGGTTACGGCGGGTCGGCAAGACGGCCAAGCTGAAAGGCTTTCGACCGGGCAAAGTTCCATTCAAGGTTGTGCGTCAGCGTTATGGCGGAGAAATACGCCGCGAGGTTCTCACTGAGTTGATGCAGTCCAGCTACGCTCAGGCGGTGAGCCAGGAAAAGCTGGAACCGGCAGGTGGCCCAAAGATTCAAACATCCAATGCTGACCAGGGCGCCGATCTGGAGTACGTGGCGACCTTCGAGATCTATCCCGAGATCAAACTGAAAAAAATCGAGGGACTAAAAGTCGAACGCCGGGTGGCTGAGGTCGCCGATGAAGATATTGACCGCGTCATGGAGAACTTGCGCGGGCAGCGGGCGCATTGGCATGCAGTGGACCGTGCCGCTCGTGACAGCGATAAAGTGACGGTAGATTTCGGAGCTACAGTTGATGGCGCGGCTTTCGAAGGCAGCGAGGGTAGCGGCATGGAGATATTACTGGGTAGCGGTCAGATGCCGGACTTCGAGACAGCCCTCCTGGGCAGTACCGTCGGCCAGCAGATCGAGCAAGACATCGGCTTTCCGGCGGAACATCCAACGCCAGCGATCGCCGGGCGCACCGCCAGATTCGAGATTTCTGTCAAAGAAGTCGGAGAACAGCATTTGCCGGAGATCGACTCAGAGTTCTGCAAGTCTTTTGGCATTGAAGATGGCAGTGTCAGCTCTTTACGTGACGGGATCCGCGAGAATATGACACGTGAGCTGGATGAAAAAATTCGCGCCGAATTGCGTGAGCAGACGCTGGATGAGTTGGTTAAACGAAATCCGGTGGAATTACCTCAGGCACTGATTGACCAGGAGGTTGATTATTTGCGTGGTGATGCGGCCAAACGCCTGGGGATCAGCGATCCGGCGAAAATGCCGGCGGCAGAGCAATTTGTCGAATCGGGTAAACGGCGTGTCGCCCTGGGTTTATTGGTTGCCAAGGTCGTTGACACGGCCGAGTTGCAGGCCGACCGTGAGAGTGTCGACGCGCGTCTGCAGATGTTGGCCGGCCAGTTTGGCGAACCCGAGCAGATTATTCGGGCATACCGCAATGACCCGCGGTTGATGGGCCAGATAGAGATGGCTGTACTGGAAGAGAAAGCCGTCGACTGGCTGCTCGAGAAAGCGAAGATCAAGGACAGGAAATCCACGTTCCGCGAAATTATGCAGATTGACAGTTGAGCTTTTCACCAGATAGGGGACAAACATGACAGATAACCGGGTAATTTCCCCGACGGCGCTGAACCTCGTACCGATGGTGATCGAACAGACCGCCCGCGGCGAGCGTTCCTACGACATTTACTCACGTCTGCTCAAGGAGCGGGTCGTTTTCGTGGTCGGGCAGGTCGAGGACCAGATGGCTAACCTGGTGGTTGCCCAGCTGCTATTCCTGGAGTCGGAGAATCCCGAAAAAGATATTCATATCTACATCAACTCTCCGGGTGGTTCAGTAACTTCGGGATTGAGTGTCTACGACACAATGCAGTTCATTCAGTGCGATACGTCGACAATCTGTCTTGGCCAGGCGGCCAGTATGGGTGCGGTGCTGCTCGCTGGCGGTACAGAGGGAAAACGCTATTGTCTGCCGCACTCGCGCATGATGATTCACCAGCCGATGGGCGGTTTTCAGGGTCAGGCATCCGATCTGGAAATTCACGCCCGCGAGGTGCTACAGGTTCGCGAGCGACTCAATCGAATTCTTTCCCACCATACGGGTCAGACTCCTGAGACGATCCAGGACGATACAGACCGGGATCGGTTTATGGATGGCGATGAAGCGATTGAATACGGTCTCATCGATGCAGTGCTGAAAAGCCGATCGGAAATCGCAGACAAAGAGGAAAAATAATCCCTTTTATATCATTTAGTTAAGGTTTTCACTTCGAGTAAAGAGGACCCAATTCCTTTGCCTGAAGCTCGGAAGGTGCTATATGATGCCAGCAATGGCTGGATCTGCGCTGAGCCTTTGAATCCAGAGGGAAATGTATGCCTGACGACACGCGAAAAGGCGACGACGGAAAGCTGCTGTATTGCTCGTTTTGCGGTAAGAGCCAGCATGAAGTACGCAAGCTGATAGCGGGACCCTCAGTGTTCGTCTGCGACGAGTGCGTGGAGTTGTGCAACGACATCATCCGCGAAGAACTCGATGACCGTACCGACAACGCCCGCGATACGCTGCCGACGCCGCGTGAAATTGACTCTGTACTGAACGAATATGTCATCGGCCAGAATCGTGCCAAGCGCGTGCTCTCGGTCGCGGTCTACAATCACTACAAGCGGCTGGATAATCGCACCGGTGAGGCGCGTGGCGACGAGATAGAGCTTTCCAAGAGCAATATATTGTTGATTGGTCCGACGGGTTGCGGAAAGACCTTGCTCGCCGAAACGCTCGCCCGCATGCTTAACGTCCCGTTCACCATCGCCGATGCAACAACGCTGACCGAAGCGGGCTATGTCGGTGAAGACGTTGAGAACATTATCCAGAAGTTGCTGCAAAAATGTGACTACGACGTCGAAAAAGCGCAAACCGGAATCGTTTATATCGATGAGATCGACAAGATCTCGCGTAAGTCGGACAACCCGTCCATAACCCGCGACGTTTCGGGCGAGGGTGTGCAGCAGGCGCTGCTGAAACTGATTGAAGGCACTGTCGCGTCGGTGCCACCGCAGGGCGGCCGCAAACATCCGCAGCAGGAGTTTTTGCAGGTCGATACCTCGAACATCCTGTTCATATGCGGTGGTGCGTTTGCCGGGCTGGAAAAGATTATTTTGAATCGTTCGACCAAGAGTGGCATTGGTTTTGTCGCCGATCTCAAATCGACCGAGACCGAAGCGCGCATCGGTGAGTTGTTGTCGGATGTCGAGCCGGAAGATCTGATCAGATACGGGCTGATACCCGAATTTGTGGGTCGTTTGCCGGTTGTGGCTACGCTCGAGGAGCTCGACGAGGATGCACTGGTAACAATTCTGGTCGAACCAAAAAATGCATTAACCAAGCAATACAGGAAGTTGTTTGATATGGAGGGCGTGGAACTGGAATTCCGCGAGGACGCCCTGCGTGCGGTGGCTGTCAAGGCGATGCAACGCAAGACCGGTGCTCGTGGTTTGAGGACGATTCTGGAAAACGTCCTGCTCGATACCATGTACGACCTGCCGACTCAGGAAGGCGCGACCAAGGTCGTGATCGACGAAGCGGTCGTCACGGGCGAGACGCGGCCGTATGTTATTTACGAGTCCGATGAAACCGCGCTGGTAGCCGGCGAAGAGAGGCGTTTGCCCGGGTCCGCTGGTTGACCCGTGCGGTCGGGGCTTGAAAGCGCCGCCGACGCCCCAATGCTCTTGAAGTCCCATCCCGATTTGCGATGACGCGTCCTTGGGCGCCAACGAGGTAAACCAAGTGTCAGAAGAACAGCAGCCGACGTCTATCCCGACTACCGACATGCCGGTGTTGCCACTGCGTGACGTGGTGGTATTTCCGCACATGGTCATTCCGCTGTTTGTTGGACGCGAGAAGTCCATCGAGGCGCTGGACGAGGCGATGAATATCGGCAAACAGATCGTGCTGGTCGCCCAGACCCAGGCTGATGTCGACGATCCCGGTCTGGACGACGTCTACCGGGTTGGCACTATCGCCAACATCCTGCAGCTGCTGAAGCTGCCGGACGGTACCGTCAAAGTGCTGGTGGAAGGTCGTGAGCGTGCCAGCCTGGATAATCTGCACATCGATCAGTATTTTGCCTCCCGCGTTACCGCGCTGGCCGAGGGCCAGGAATACGATGAACGCGAAATCGAGGTACTTTCGCGATCGGTGGTGTCGCAGTTCGAGCAATACGTAAAGCTCAATAAGAAAGTACCGCCGGAGATTCTGACATCGCTGGCGGGAATCGATGAACCGGGGCGCCTTGCTGACACAATAGCCGCGCACATGTCGTTGAAGCTCGACATGAAACAGAAGGTGCTCGAGATCCGGGACGTGCATGCGCGTCTGGAGCACGTCATGAACCTCATCGAAGGCGAGATCGAGGTATTGCAAATCGAAAAGCGCATTCGTGGTCGCGTCAAACAGCAGATGGAGAAGAGCCAGCGCGAGTACTATCTCAACGAACAGATGAAAGCCATCCAGAAAGAACTGGGCGACATGGAAGACGCGCCCAATGAGTTGGCGGAGCTGGAAGGGCGTATCGAGAAGGCCGGGATGAGCAAGGAGGCCAAGGAAAAAGCGAGTTCAGAGCTCAATAAGCTCAAGCTCATGTCGCCAATGTCTGCCGAGGCTACGGTAGTGCGCAACTATATCGACTGGTTACTCAAGGCGCCGTGGAAAAAACGTTCAAAGGTCCTGCGTGATCTGGAAAAGGCAGAAGTCATTCTGGAAGAAGATCACTACGGTCTCGACAAAGTCAAAGAGCGGATACTCGAATACCTTGCCGTGCAGCAACGGGTGAAAAAACTGCGTGGTCCGATCCTGTGCCTGGTCGGGCCACCGGGTGTGGGCAAAACTTCGCTGGGTCAGAGCATCGCCCGGGCCACCAATCGCGCTTTTGTCCGTATGTCACTTGGTGGCGTGCGCGACGAGGCGGAAATACGCGGGCATCGGCGGACCTACATTGGATCTATGCCCGGTAAGATTGTGCAGAACCTGGCCAAGGCTGGCGTACGTAACCCGCTGTTTCTGTTGGACGAGATTGACAAGATGTCCATGGATTTTCGCGGCGATCCGTCATCGGCGCTGCTGGAAGTGCTCGATCCGGAGCAAAACTCCACGTTTGCCGATCACTATCTCGAGGTCGACTTCGATTTGTCCGACATCATGTTTGTTTGTACGGCAAACAGCCTGAATATTCCGGCACCGTTACTCGATCGTATGGAAGTTATCCGGCTGCCCGGTTACACCGAAGACGAGAAAATGAATATCGCGCAGCGCTATCTGGTCGCGAAGCAGAAAAAGCTCAATGGATTGCGCGAGGAGGAATTTCACATTGGCGAGCCGACCATTCGTGACATTATTCGTTTTTATACTCGCGAGGCTGGCGTCAGAAATCTCGAGCGCGAGATATCGAAACTGTGTCGTAAGGTCGTGAAGAATCTTTTGCTGAAACCCGATCAAAAAACGGCACGAATTACCGCTCGCAGTCTGTCCAAGTACCTGGGCGTGAAGCGGTTCCGTTACGGACGTGCCGAAGAAAATGATCAGATCGGACAAGTGACCGGTCTGGCCTGGACCGAAGTCGGTGGCGAGTTGCTGACTATCGAGGCGGCCGTCGTACGCGGTAAGGGTAAACTCATTCACACCGGCCAGCTTGGTGACGTGATGAAGGAGTCCATCCAGGCGGCGATGACCGTGGTCCGCAGTCGCTCTAACGTGCTTGGCATCGACGACGACTTCCATCACAAGATGGACGTGCATATCCATGTGCCTGAAGGTGCGACTCCGAAAGACGGCCCCAGTGCCGGCGTCGGCATGTGTACGGCTCTGGTGTCGGCACTGACCAAGGTGCCGGTGCGGTCCGACGTGGCAATGACTGGCGAGATCACCCTGCGCGGTGAAGTTCTGCCGATCGGCGGCCTCAAAGAGAAATTACTGGCGGCGCACCGCGGCGGCGTGGCGATGGTACTCATTCCGATCGAGAACGAGAAGGATCTCGCGGACATTCCAAAGAACATCAAAGACAAGCTGGAAATAAAGAGTGTCAAATGGATTGACGACGTGCTGGCGCTGGCATTGCAGCACCCGCCGGTGGTGGCCAAGGGCGCCAAGGGCGGAAAGAAGGGCTCGCAGAAGCAGGAACCGAAGCCCGATGACACTGTACGGGCGCACTAGAGGCATTGCCTCGCTCAAATTGCGCTGGTATATAATCCACGGTTTCTCAGTCGGCCCGCGCCAGAGCGGGCCTTGCTTTGCGAAGGGTGCTGGTACTCAATAGCCAGCAGTACTTGCTGATAGACTTCCAAAAAAGGGTACCCAATGAATAAAGGTGAATTGATAGAGGCAGTCGCTGAGGCGGCAAACCTCTCGAAGAGTGATGCGAACGATGCCGTTGAGTCGGTGCTGGAGTGCATCACAAAGTCGTTGCAGAAGGGCGATAACGTGACTCTGGTCGGTTTCGGAACCTTCTCGGTGAAGCGACGGGCGGCCAGGACCGGTCGCAACCCGAGAACCGGCGAGCCGTTACAAATAAAGGCCAGTAATGCGCCTGGTTTCAAGGCTGGCAAAGGCCTGAAGGATGCCGTAAACTAGCGCGCCCTCTGCCCAGGGGTGCCTGGGTGCTTAGCTCAGCTGGGAGAGCGTCGCCTTTACACGGCGAAGGTCGGGGGTTCGATCCCCTCAGCACCCACCAACAGCGTGGAGTGGTAGTTCAGCTGGTTAGAATACCGGCCTGTCACGCCGGGGGTCGCGGGTTCGAGTCCCGTCCACTCCGCCATTTAATGAAGGGCGCCTTTGGCGCCCTTATCTTTGGTTGAAGTAATAACGGGGCTAGTCATGTTGCAGGCGATACGGGATCATCTGACCGGATGGGTCTCCATCTTACTATTCATCGTTATTGGCTTGGCATTCGCGCTCTGGGGTGTACCTAACGAATTCACCTCCAGAAATACAGTCGCAGAAGTCAACGGCGAGGAGATACCGCTA
>JAOTXR010000417.1 GCA_029862285.1 Gammaproteobacteria bacterium | reverse complement strand
CAGGCGGCCGGAGAGCGCGTAGCCCTGGTAGTGGACGAGTACGGCGACATCCAGGGGCTAATAACCCTGGAGGAAATCCTCGAAGAAATTGTCGGCGAATTCACTGCCGACCACCCGGTGGATTTTCTCAGCGAGGTCACCGCAGACAGCGACGGCGGTTACCTCGTGCACGGCAATGCCAACATTCGTATTTTGAACCGTACGATGCACTGGCAACTACCCATGGATGGCCCGAAAACGATCAACGGTCTCATCACCGAGTATCTGGAAACCATTCCTGAACCCGGCACCAGCATGACGATCGGCATTTACAGGGTCGACATTGTGCATACTGCCAACAACGTTATTAAGACCGTCCGGGTGCACGCCCCGCCCGAGTCATGAAACGGCGTTGATCGCTTCCGACACACGCTCAACGCCCAGGATCTCGAGTCCTTCAATACCACGTTTCGGCACATTGGCTACGGGCACAATGGCTTTGGTGAACCCGTGTTTGACGGCTTCGGCCAGACGTTCCTCGCCGAACGGCACTGGTCGAATCTCACCGGCCAGGCCGACCTCGCCAAAACAAACCAGGTCGCGGGCGATGGGTTGATCGCACAAACTCGACACCGCGGCCAGCAATGCCGGCAAATCGGCAGCGGTCTCACCGACACGCACACCGCCAACGACGTTGACGAAAACATCCTGCCCCGCCATCGATACGCCACCATGTCGGTGCGCGACCGCCAACAGGAGCGCAAGTCTGTTCTGCTCCAAGCCAACCGATAAACGACGGATATGACCGGACTGGCCATCGTCAACCAGCGCCTGCACCTCCACCAGCAATGGCCGTGTACCTTCGCGCGCGACCATAACCACGCTGCCCGGCACGGCGACGGCATGACGTGAAATGAATATCGCCGAAGGATTCGGTACTTCGCGCAGGCCTTCACCGGTCATCGCAAATACACCAATTTCGTTGGCTGCACCAAAGCGATTCTTGACTGCACGTATCAACCGCAGCCGGCTACCGGCATCACTCTGAAAATACAACACCGTATCGACCATGTGCTCAAGAACGCGCGGACCGGCAATACTGCCTTCCTTCGTGACATGTCCGACCAGAATCACTGCCACGTGCCGCTGCTTGGCGAGCCGAACCAGCTGCCCCGCCGACTCGCGTACCTGCGACACGGTACCGGCAGCAGACGACAACGCGTCTGAGACCATGGTCTGGATGGAATCGATGATGACGACACCACAGCGCGAGTTGATGGTCGTCGCGATAACCTGCTCGACCAGCGTCTCAGCCAGTACATCGACCCCGGCATTGTGAATTTCCAGCCGCCTGGCACGCAGCGACAACTGGCGTAACGATTCCTCGCCGGTAACATAAAGCACGCCCACGCCGTCAGACAGTCTCGATGCCGCTTGCATTAGCAATGTGGATTTGCCGATACCGGGATCACCACCGATCAGCGTAACCGAACCGGGAACCAGGCCGCCGCCCAAGACACGATCGAGTTCGGATAGCCCTATTTGAATTCGCCGTTCCGGTTCTTCGCTTATCTGATCCAGCCGCCGCGGGCCGATCTCCGGGCTCTTTGTAGCTACAACACGCTTTGCGGCAGTCTGTGAGTTGCGTTGCTCAATCAACGAATTCCAGCCGCCGCAATCATCGCACTGGCCTTGCCATTGCAAACTCTGTGCGCCACAGGAGTCGCACACGAATACTGTTTTCGTTCTTGGCATAGTGCAGCGCCGATAATAGCATCAGGAAACGGATTCGATAGGCGCCTCAAATGCTGTTGCAGCGGACGGCGGCGCTGCCCTTCGACTGCCACTGACACCGCGACAATTTGGGGCCGATTCCCGGCCAGCCGGGCTCCTGCCCCCGTCTGGTGGTCCAAAACGCAAACTGCGTCACAGAATAACAGCAGATTTTACAAGCCCTTATCTTATATACTGCATGCGACATAATGACTGGCGGAAATGTCTAGCAAAACCCGAAATTTTTGGGCTACGGATTGGTTTACTGGCGTAGTCTTCACGTTGATCTTCCTCCTGGGCGTGTTTCAGCTTGCCAGGGGCTTTTTCTATGACGTTGAAACGGACGCGTACGACAAGGCGATGGCGATGGCGCCGCTACAGCCAAGCAATCATGTCACCGTGGTCGATATCGACGAAAACAGCCTGGATAACATGGGTCGCTGGCCCTGGTCGCGAGACACGCTGGGCTCGGTCATCGAACAACTTGCCCAAAGTGGCGCACGGCTAATCGCGGTTCCTATACTGTTTTCGGAATCCGAGATTGATGCCGGTGTTGCAGA
>JAOTXR010000416.1 GCA_029862285.1 Gammaproteobacteria bacterium | reverse complement strand
CGAAAATTCCGAGAATCTCTGGCTAGTTCTCGACAGCAGTAAGGATTATGCAATTCAGGTGAAACCGGGAAGTGGCCAGGCAGACTTTGAGTGGGACTATGCGCTTGCATGGCAGGTGACCGCTGTTCCTCCCGACCAGGAAAATGACGGGGTTCCGGACGATATAGATAATTGTACTGCGGTGGCGAACGCCGGGCAGACAGATGCCGATATGGATGGTCACGGGAATGTCTGCGATGGCGATTTCAATAAGGACTGTTTTACAGACTTCGTGGACCTGGGCCTTTTCAAGACCGCATTTCTTACTGAGAACCCGCTTTACGACCTCGACGAAGATGGCGGGTCTGTAGACTTCTCTGACCTGGCGGTCTTGAAGAATCTGTTTCTTTTGGAACCCGGTCCGAGCGCGAGCGGTTCGCTTTGTAATCCATAGAAAAATGGGGGACAGACCACGGTTTACACGCAAACTGATGGTTGTAGTCTATACACTCATGTATTACAATGTAATACATGAGTAAGACACTGACCCTCAGGACCGACGAGCAGCTCTACACCGCCCTTGCGAGGCATGCCCATGCACGTAACCAGACGGTTTCCGAAGCTGTGCGTGAGATCCTGCGCAATGCATTGCTCGCGCGCCCGTTGGCGGCCCGGTCCGGTCACCTGCAAGGTGTCATGGAGGAGCCGGCCGACTATTCCGATCACTGGCGCGACACAATCCGCGAGCGTAACTGGCGTCCGTGAAAATCTGGTTGCTCGATACCGGGCCCATTATTGCTTATCTGGACCCTCGCGATCCCTTTCATGCCCCGGTTACACAGCAACTCGGCCAATTCAGCGGGCGATTGTGCACCACCAGTGCCGTCATCACGGAGGCCATGCACTTCGTTGCGCCCAGCCGTAACGGGCCGGAATTGCTCGCTGGTTTTGCCGCGACTGCAAACCTGGAAACTTACGACCTGTCCCAATCGGCTGCACTAACCGAAGCCGCGTTACTTATGCAGAAGTACCGCGATACACCAATGGATTACGCTGATGCGACGCTGCTCCTGTTAGCCGAGCATCTGGAAATCAAATCGATAGCCACACTCGACCGTCGCGGTTTTTCGGCGTACCGCACCCGACAGGGCAAACCGTTACGGCAGGTGCTGCAGCTCAGCTAGAAATTGGGACCTTCCGCAGTGAACTCAAGAATTGCGGTCAAAATAACAAGGACACTCACAAGAAATAACAAGGACACTCACAATAGTATGAGGCGGGGAATAAAGAATAACAAGGACACTCACAATAGTATGAGGCGGTACTGCTTGGATGAAATTTGTGGGAATGCAAGAGGGATAGGGTTGAGATCGACATATGCAATAACAAGGACACTCACAATAGTATGAGGCGGTACTGCTTGGATGAAATTTGTGGGAATGCAAGAGGACGCGCCTGGTGGTCAGTTCAAGAATAACAAGGACACTCACAATAGTATGAGGCGGTACTGCTTGGATGAAATTTGTGGGAATGCAAGAGGACGCGCCTGGTGGTCAGTTCATGCGAAGCCTGAGCCAGATTAGATCTCGGCGGGTTACTAATTCTCGCCGAGTGGCAACGCGTGAGTGCCTAGGACCTGAGTCCTTTCAGTTTTGTTTGCCCCAGGAAGTCCCGATAGTCGCCAAGCGAGAGCAGGTTGCCCATTGCCCTGACGTAGTGCCGGGTTAGCTGTGACATCTCGTCGAGCCAGTGGCGCGTGCAGGTTTTCGATAAGCGCTCGACAATCGGAGGTACCGTCGCAGGAATCCGTCCGCGTTTTCCCGAGCGTAACTGACGTCCCGTGTAATCGACTAACTGCAAATAGTCGGGCTGGCTGATCGGCAATGAGAACGCCTCTGACTTCTCTTTTTTATTGCGGTCGTACAGTGGCGCCAATATCTGATCACGGTCTTCGATACGTGCCTGGATCGAAGTGTGATCGGATTCTTCGGGTGTCTGGGCCATCTGTGCACGGATAGGGTTGAGATCGACATATGCCATGCACTTCAGTACCGATTCCTCGTCCAGCAAGGCCTGCGATCTAAACCGGCCTTCCCAGAACCGGCCTTTGCAGCCGTCCTCATGATTGGCCATCCGCGCCAACGGCTCGTTGATGCATTTCATGAACCAGCTGACGCTGCCGAGGCGCTCACGCCACAGTCCGATGGTGTCGGTAACACGTTGCTCATCGGCAGTCTCGAGCCAATCCGGAATCCGGTGCAGGCGTTGGTACCGCGCGATCACCTCCGTGTCTTCCCAGTCGTTCTGTTGTACCGTATTGATGTGTAACACCACGTGGT
>JAOTXR010000415.1 GCA_029862285.1 Gammaproteobacteria bacterium | reverse complement strand
CAGTGACCACACGCCGCCCTCAGGCGTCCGGCGTAGCGCCTCCCAGGTCAGCAGACCTGTGGCCGCATGGAGATCGAGCACCAGACTGTGACGCTGCAGCTGAGCTGTATCCAACACTCGGTCACGCAGCGCCGCCAAATGTTCCCCCACGCGGCTAATCGTGCGCTGCAGCCAGCGGTCGTAAGACCGATTCGCCTGGCTGAACGTTAACACCTCGCCGGGCGGTGCGCTATCTACTTCTAACATCGCGGCGAGTTGCGCCTCGCGGCGGCTCACGACCTCCTGCCGAATCCCCTGCTCATAGCCCAACTGACCCGGCTCGAAAAACACTTTGCCTTGCATCGCTGCCGGCAAATATTGTTGCGCCACCCAGTGGTCCCGGTACGCGTGCGGGTAGAGATAGCCCTCGCCATGCCCAAATCCTTTGGCGTCGCGGCTGGCGTCTTTTAAATGATTGGGAACCTCGCCTTCACGTTCGTCTTCGACGGTGCGCAAGGCATCGAAAAACGCAAATACGGAGTTGGATTTCGGCGCTGTGGCCAGATACAGCGCCGCCTGCGCCAGGGGAAACCGACCTTCCGGCAGCCCGACGCGATCAAAAGCGGCGGCGCACGCCATCGTCACCTGCACCGCCTGCGGGTCGGCCAATCCCACATCTTCACTGGCAAAGATCACCATGCGGCGAAATAAAAATCTCGGATCCTCTCCGGCGTAAACCATCTTGGCCAGCCAATACATCGCGGCATCCGGATCGGAACCGCGCAGAGATTTGATGAAGGCCGAAATCGTATCGTAGTGATAATCGCCTTCTTTATCGTAGAGGACGGCCCGTTGCTGAATGCTCTCTTCCGCCACCGTCATGTCTACCATGATCACCCCGGCGGCGTTCGGCGGCGTTGTTTCCACCGCCAGCTCCAACGCGTTCAGCACGCCTCGCGCATCGCCATTGGCCACGTGCACCAGGTGATCCAACGCCGCTGCATCCATATCGATGCGCAACTGGCCGTAGCCGCGTTCCGACTCCTGCAGCGCATACCGAGCGATGCGGCGCAAATCATCTTCGTCTAGAGGCTTTAATTGAAAAATGCGGCTGCGGCTGGTCAGGGCCCGGTTGACCGCGAAATACGGATTTTCCGTGGTCGCACCAATCAGGATAATAGTGCCATTTTCGACGTGCGGCAACAGCGCATCTTGCTGAGCTTTGTTAAAGCGATGCACTTCGTCGACAAACAAAATCGTGCGCTGCCGCTTCGCCTCCAACAGCTCTCTGGCCGCTTTGATCGCCTGCCGAATATCGGCCACCCCGGCGAGTACGGCGTTGATGGTGAGAAACTGACTCCGGGTCGTGTTGGCGATCACCATGGCCAACGTCGTCTTGCCGGTTCCAGGGGGACCATAGAAAATGATCGACGAAAGCTGGTCCGCCTCGATGGCCCGGCGCAACAATCGGCCCGGTCCCAGGATGTGGTCCTGTCCGGCGAACTCATCCAGGGTTTGCGGCCGCATGCGGGCGGCCAGCGGTTGTTCGGACGCAGGGGTGTGCACAACCGTACTCCTTAACCGTGCGAATCTTGGTAAAATCAGATATAGTAACGATTCTTTAAATTTGCCACCATGACGCGTGATCCGATCCGACCGTCAGCACCTCATGGCACTCTCTACGGGGAGAAGGAACATCATGGCTGATCCCATTCTCATCACGAGCGCTCTGCCCTATGCCAACGGAAGCATCCACCTCGGTCATTTGGTGGAATATATCCAGACCGACATTCTGGTGCGCTTCCTCAAAATGACCGGGCAGGACGCGGTGTACATGTGCGCGGACGATACGCACGGCACACCGATCGAGGTGAATGCGCGGCGCGCCGGGATCGACCCCGAAGAGTTCATCGGCCGCTACTACGAGGAGCATCAGCGCGACTTCGCCGATTTCCATATCGCGTTCGACTGCTTCCATTCCACCAACAGTGAGGAAAATCGCCGCCACTCGGAATATATCTTCGAGCAGCTGCGGCAGCAAGGCCACATCATCGTGCGCCCCGTGGCGCAGTACTATTGTGAGCTGGACAGCCGCTTCCTGCCGGATCGCTTTATCCTCGGCACCTGTCCCAATCCGGCGTGCCGGGCGACGGATCAATACGGCGATGTCTGCGAGGTGTGCGGCACGACATACAACCCCACCGACCTCGAAGAGCCCCGCTGCGCCATCTGCGGCACGACCCCGGTCATCCGCGAATCCGATCACTACTTTTTTACCCTGGGCGAGTATGAATCCTTTTTGCGCGACTGGATCGGCACGCCGGGCCGTGTCGGGCCGGAAACCCGG
>JAOTXR010000455.1 GCA_029862285.1 Gammaproteobacteria bacterium | reverse complement strand
GCCTTATTCCGGCCGCTTGACAGCCAGACCGAATACTCTGATGATGCGTCTGATTGGGGTTTTTGTAGTCCGACGCAGACTAATGCGCCGGAATTAAAACAATCGAGCGGGTTATCCATATGAATTTGCATAAATTTGCCATAACGGCATTACTTTTAGTGTCTTTGAATGCCGGCGCTGCCGACTTTAACTACCAGGGCGAGACCCTGGTCGGCGTCGGTTTGCTGGGCACGCTGGTGCCGGTAGGCGCGATCATCGATGGGACTGTAGAAATCACATCGCCGGGCCCTGGGGGCACAGCTGCACCTGGTGCATTCGGCATAATTGACGTGCGCCTGGCAGTCACAGGTTTCGACGGATTTTGTTTTACAACTCTGCCGGAAGGTGTGGGCTGTGGAGGCACTGGAATATTTGTGCCGATTTTATCGGTGGATGCTTCAACCGTCGCCTTTGACGACACTGAATTTCCAGTTTCCGGTAGTTTCGCCATTACCGCTTTTTCCAACACGCTCAACCAGGCATTGCCGATCGTCTTTGACCTCGACGCAGGCAGCTTTATTTCAGACCCGATGGATGTGGTACTGGGCAGTGTCAGTGGAGTAGGCAGTTTTGTCCGGCCAGCGACCATTAGTATTGCTCCCAACCCAGCCGTTTTTCCTGACACCGTCATTAATGGGAACAGCTTTGCAGATATAACGGTTAGCAATTCCGGAGATCTGGATCTTCTGGTTCAGTCCGTTGCCGGGGTGGACGGCCTTGCGGCCCCATTCGCTGTAACAGCAGATGGCTGTAGTGGCATGACGTTGGTAACCGATGCAAGTTGCAACATCCAGCTTCAGTTCTCGCCGACCGAGCCGGGCTCGCCTGCAGACAGTTTTGATATTGTCTCTGGTGATCTGGCCAACCCGACTGTTACGGTCGATGTCAGCGGCACTGTATTAGCGCCCGATATTGTAGTGGCGCCGGATCCTGTGGCATTTGTAACAACAACCATCGGAGAAACGACCGATGTTGAAGTTACGATTACAAATTCCGGTACCGCCGACCTCAGTGTGGGTCAAATTGCTAATCCGATGGATGCTCAGTTCAGCCTCGCCGCGGGCACTGATTTGTGTTCAAACACGACAGTTGCAGCGCTGGGCCAGTGTACATTCACACTGAGATTTGAGCCGCTGACTGAAGGCATGTTTATGACCAGCCTTGTCATAGCTTCGGATGATTTTGATACGCCGTCGTTGACGCTAAACATGACTGGTACTGCGATTGTTGGTGCCGTGGCGGAAATAAGTGTCGACCCGGCGGAACTTAGTTTTGATGAGTTATTGGTGGGTCAATCGGCCACCCAGTCGATAGTCGTGACGAATGCCGGTAATGCCGACCTGGCAATCTCGAGTTTTGTTTTTTCCGGCGATGACGCCGCCGATTTTGGGCAAAAAAATGATTGCCCGGCCGCGCTTGGATCTGCTGCAACCTGCACAGTTTCTGTGTTGTTTGCACCCTTGACTGGTGGTACGGCCAAGTCGGCGACGCTGACAATAAACTCAAATGCGGATATGGAGCCGGTATTGCTGATACCGCTCAGTGCAAGTGCATTCGACGGGCCGCGTATTGCCGTGGACCCTGTGGAGCTGGATTTTGGCAGCCCAGCCGCACCTATTGATATCGGGGCAAGTACTACTGCCACTGCAACAATAAGCAATAGTGGTAATGCCGATCTGACGATTACGGCATTAGATTTTGTCGGTGGCGATGATGAATTCAGCGTGGATAGCGAAACCTGCACTACTGCGCCGGTCGTGGCAGAAGCGACCTGTACAGTGACCGTGGTATTTGCGCCATTAAGCGAGACGGACAAGACCGGCACACTGTCGATTACATCCAACGACTTAAGCAATACACCAACGTCAGTCGCATTAAATGGATTTGTATTTCGCGGTCCCCGCATTGGGGTTGCCGAACTGGCTGTACAGATCAATGACGGTGTAACTGTGGAGGTCGGGCAAAGCGCTGCGGATGTAGTCGTATTGCAAAGCAC
>JAOTXR010000061.1 GCA_029862285.1 Gammaproteobacteria bacterium | reverse complement strand
AGTCATCGACTTTCTCGGTTGCCGCCATGGTGCCACCGAGTTCCAGCTTGATTTTTGGCGTGATATTCCTGGAAACATAGACGGTGGACGCCCGTGATTGCCGATCGGTAGCCCCGGTAGCGCCGGTTGCCTCATCGCGCCGTGCGACGTCTTCTGAATGCATCAGCGTGTAATCGAATCGACCTAACTTATTGCTGTACTTTAGCATCAACTTCGGGTTCGCACCCCAGTAAACCTCGGGTCCGAACACCACGTTCAGCCCCTTCATCCAGCCCTTCTTGCCTTCGATCTCCATACCCTCCGGCGCCTTGGAGTTCCAGATATCCATACCGTCGAGATCGGTCGCTTCCCACAGCAGACCGTAGAAATCACCCTTGTCGGGCCAGTGGTAACGTGACACATGGTAAAAAGTTTTCAGGTCGAACTTGTCTGCCTTGTAAGTGGCACTGAAATCGTAAAACTCGATTCTTTCGCGATCATCAAGCATGTCGGTGGTAACGAATTGAAACTGGGCATCGGGGCCGGGCTCCGTGACTACGGTGATCGGAAAACCACGCCGGCCGTAAGCAATCTCCAGCGGTTCCTTGTCTGCGACATTACCCAGCAGGTTTAACGTAAACTGGCCGTCTATTTTCTCGCTGGGCGTGAAGGCAAAATCGAGAAACGCCATCTCGCCATCCGACCAGGTGACGCCATTCTCGCCGCGTTCATCGATATCCTGCCCGGTTCCCTTGACCAGGTACTCTGCCCGCAACGTCCCACCGGTGAAACGCAGAGCCTTCTTTCTCTCCTCGCTTTCTCCCTTGAGTTCCCTGACCTCACCCATAAGCTGGAGTTTTTCCATATCGAGATTTTCGATTGCCTGGTTGAACGCTTCCTTTTTGTAGGTATAAGGGTCCAGCTTCCAGATTTCCGACAGCACGTCGTAAGCCATTCTGGGCCGCGCCGTGTAGACGCCGTCGGCATTGGGTGTTCCAAGCGCGGTGATACCCCACCACTCCTCGTTCATATTGTTCTGGCCCGGCGCCCAGTCGTACAAATAAGCCTGGTTCGACCATGAGGCGTTGTTGTTGTGGATGTCGAGCTCTTCGATCTGCAGATACTTCCACCACTCGTCACGCCACTCGAACACAAAGGCACCGATCGAGTTGCCCACCTCGCCGTTCCCGTGGGCCTGGTTGTACATTTCCCGCCACTGGTCACGCAGGAAAACGGCCTGGTTCACCTGGTCCTCTCGGAATTCACGCGCATTGAAGGCATCGGCACCGAACTCGTAAAATACGACAGGCAGATCCAGTTTCTCGTCCACCTCTTGCCACAACGAAACGGGACTGGCTCCCTGGAAACTTCTGCCCCGGTAAACATTACTCCCCAACACGTCCATGTCAGGACACAGGTCCTTGATCAGATCGATATACTGGAGGTCGCCGTTAACAATAGAGAACGGCTTGTTCGGGGCAATCTTCTTACCAGCCGCCATGACTTCGTTGAAGAGACTGTAGAGATACCGGGCCTTGGCAGTGTTGCGTTCGCCCTCCGGCAGATTCTCGATCTCGAAACTCGACCAGGACAGCCCGTAGTTACTCTCGTTGCCGAGGGCAAACATGAGTACGCCCGGCACATCCTTGTACTCCTCGAAAATCGCCAGCGTGTCTCGTTTCAGGGTCTCGCGGGTGAGTGGATCGGAATAATCGGTAAACGGAATCCATTTGCCGCCGACCGTGTAACCGTAACGTCCCATCAGCGGGTTGATGGCGGTCATGATGCCGTACTCGCGGTAAACGTAGGTCACCCATTTGGGTGGGATGGATGAAAAACTGCGGATGGCGTTGACGCTGGCAGCCTTCATCAGGCCAAAATCGTAATCGAGCACGTTCCTGATGAAATCGTCGCTCTCACCCCACAGGTTATAGGTGTAATTCTCGTTACGCGGCGTATAACCCCATACGACACCCTTGACGTAGAAATCCTCGCCGTCCACCTGCAGTTTCCAGCCGTCTTTGTCCCTGACTGTCGTCACATCCTGCGCCTGACTCGCGGATGCAGCACACAGAGCCAACATAACAGTCAAGATACTGCAGGCTTTCTTTATATATCCGGACACGCTTAGATTCGGCATTGCGACCACTCTTTAATTTCCAAAGACCAATTTGTAGAAATTCATCTGCGCTAAAACAGACTGCGCGCCCCTGCGGGCAAGCACCTAGTCAAACGAGACCGGTATTCCACCACCCAGCGTGATGTCGTCAAAATAGAAGGTCCAGTTGCCAGGATCGGAAGCCGCACGGCCGTTAGTTCCTTTATCAAATATCAGCGTAATGGCATCGGTGCCATTACCGGACACTCCTGAGAAGTCAAAGCTCAGCACTTCCCAACCAGCGCCATCATGCGTCGCTGTTGCTTCAGCTACCGGTCCGCCCCCCAGCCTGAGCAGTACATCAACGCCACGCGGCGACCAGACTTTCATGGTTAACATGCTGCCACCAGGAAATTCCACCGGATTTTTCAGTGCCAGCGTTGCACCCCCGGAGGGCGAGACATCGTACTTGAGCATTCGCCCGACCTGGGCACTGCTGTTGGATTCAGCTATATACGGATTGGCAACAACCGATGCCGCCCCGCCTGCGAAGCCTGCTGCGACTCCGAAATCGTAAAGACCTGCCGACGCTTCGAAATCAGCCAGGTTGACCGCGCGACCACCGCAACTGGTCGTCTGTTGAATATCGTCGAACTCAAAGGTCCAGTTGTCGGGATCAGTTTCCGCGGCGCCAACAACCCCGAAATCGAAAAACAGCGAGATCGCCATCACGTCGGCCCCGGATGTGCTGCCCGTGAAATCGAAGCACAGCTCCTCCCACGTGCCACTGCCACTATGGGTGGCGTCTCTCTCCTGACCCACACCCTCCAGCTTGAACCGCACTGGCACCTTGCGTTGTGCCCGGACTTTCATCGTGTAAACCTCGCCTCGCGAAAAGTCCACTGCCCCGCCCAAATCCAGGGTGCTGCCGGCAAAGACCTGACCTCCGGTTGCGAATTTCTGCATCTGGCCGACTTTGGTGCTGGTGTTGATACCGGTCGCGTCCGGGTTATCGACAACAGCCGTTACCGCGCCGCCAAAGTCGGTAAACATGTACGGTCCGCCGGCATCCTCGAAGTCAGTCGGTGGCGGATCTTCGCCGCCTCCGACATCGGGCTCGGTAAAGTCTATGTCGTCAAAATAGAAGGTCCAGCCGTCCGGGTCGTTCGCTGCATCGCCAGCCGTCCCTTCATCAAAAATCAGCGTAATACCGGTATAGCTGCCGTTAGTGCCCGGGAAGTTAAAGGTCAGTTCTTCCCAGCCCGTACCGCCATGATCCACTTCGACTTCAGTATCCGGATCGCCTTCCAGCTTGAACAGGACCGGTACCTCGCGTTGCGACCAGACTTTCATCGCCAAGGCACTATCGTCGGGTACGTCCAGTGCAAATTTCAACGTGCTGCCGGCAAAGACTGCGCCGAAGAATTTCTGCATCCGCCCAACCCGGGCGCTGGTGTTGATCCCGGCTTGATCCGGGTTATCGACTACTTCTGCGACGCCACCCTCAAAATTGTTGAAGAGGTACGGCCCGGCATTGTCCTCAAAAGCAACCGGGATGGCGACGGGATCGAGCGGGACGCCGTCACCGGGTGTGACGGTGATGTCATCAATATAGAAGGTCCAGTTGTCGGGATCGCCTTTTGAATCGCCTTCAATCCCGTTATCAAAAATAAATGTGATCCCGGTATAGCTGCCGCTGGCGCCTGGCAGGTCGAACGTCAGCACTTCCCAACCCGTACCGCCATGGGTCACTTCGTCTTCAAGGTCCGGATCGCCTTCGAGCTTGAACAGCACCTCGACCTCCCGTGGCGACCAGACTTTCATGGTGATGGTACTACCGGCTATCACATCGACCGGTGTCTGCAAAGTCGTGCCGGCAAAGAGTGCGCCGCCGGCGAACTTCCACATCTGCGCCACTTTGGCACTGGTGTTGATTCCGGTCATATGCGGATTGTCGGTAACAAACCCGACACCGCCTTCGAAGTCGGTGAAAACGTAAGGCGCGCCATCGTCTTCGAAATCGACCACTGTGCCACCGCTACTGTCATCACCCGAAATCAGCCGAATGTCGTCGAAATAGAAGGTCCAGTTGTCGGGATCGCCCCCTGCATCGCCTTCTGTGCCGTTATCGAAAATAAACGTAATTCCGGTATAGCTGCCGTCGGCATCCGGCAGATTAAAGATCAGCTCTTCCCAACCCGTGCCGCCATGAGTCACGGATACCTCGACCGGGCTGTCGCCTTCCAACTTGAACAGAACCGGAACTTCGCGTTGCGACCAGACTTTCATCGTGAAGGCACTGCCGGCGGAAACATCCAGCGACGTCTCCAGGGTGCTGCCAGCGAATTCCGCACCAGCGAATTTCTGCATCTGGCCAACTCTGGCGCTGGGGTTGATCCCGGACATGTCCGGATTATCGACAACAGAACCGGCGCCGCCTTCAAAGTCACTGAATGTATAGGGCCCGCCGTCGTCCTCGAAATCAAACAAGAGCCCGGCATCATCGGCACGTTGATAAACCCTGACGTAATCGACCAGCATGGTTTGCGGGAATATTTCGCTGCCATCGGGTGGCTGGTCGTCACTACCCAGCGTGCCACCCATGGCGACGTTGAAGATCAGAAAGAATTCTCTCAGGAATTCCTCCATCGTCGCCGGATTGATGCTCCGGGTAAAATAAGTCGTGCCATCAATTTTTCCGACAATTCGATTGGCGTCCCACTCCGCCTCGTAAACATGAAAATCGTCGCCGAGTGATTCGGCAAGCGCCAATTGTTGTGAGGTAGAGAGCTGGCCGGCCGGAAAACACGGTACCGGCGAATCCGGGTCCTGCTGGTTTTCATCGCACCAATGCAAGGCGAAATGGGTCGTCATTGGATTGGAATCGGTGTTGAACACTTCCATAAAGTCGATTTCGCCCGACCGCGGCCAGCCGACGTCGGGATGATTGGCACCCAGAGCCCAGAATGCCGGCCAGGCACCGGCTCCCACGGGAACCTTTATTCGTGCTTCGACTCTGCCAAACTTGAAGTTGAATTTGCCGAGCGAATTAATTTTGCCGGACGTAATCGTGTCGTCGCGTACGCCACATGGCGGGGTGGGGCAAAGCGCTGACAGCACGAGGTTGCCGTCCTCGACCCGGACGTTGTCCGGCGAATCCGTATAGAGCTGCCACTCGTTATTGCCGTTGCCGTCGTTGTTGGGACCGTAGCCGGTTTCTATATTCCAGTTGGCGGACGAAAGTGCCGTTCCTTCGAATTCATCTGCGAAAACCAGTACGAAATCACCAGGATCGTCATCTGTTTCCGGCAATGTACCGAGAATTCGTTCCTGTCCGTCGCCTTCGCCAAAACAGCCCGTCAAGACAATGACCGGAATAATGATCGTCAATAGGCGGAGCAACGCGCGCGACATCAGGTGCATGACAAATCTCTGGTGACTTATTCGAATAATCTCTGATAGACGACGCTGGCAAGACCCGGAAAAGCTTTCCCCCAAAGGGCTGATAACAGCGTCGGCCGACCGGTTCTAACAAGAATTGACAGCGCTGTCAATTTCGTGGACGATTTCGCGGGGGAATCTCCTGCGCCGTAGAGCGCCAGGTCGGGGAACAGCATTATGAGCCAGGCGACTCACTACCAAACGGCACCCGAAGATCGCATCCCGTTTTCGCAAAAGCTCGCCTATGGCGCAGGGGCATTAGTCAACAATCTGCTCGCCTCTACGGGAAACCTGATCGTACCCGTGCTCAACATGGGTCTCGGGATGAACCCCGCGCTCGCCGGGCTGGCCGCATCGTTACCGCGTCTGACCGACGCGATCACCGATCCGCTGATGGGCTACATCTCCGACAACACGAAATCGCGCTGGGGCCGGCGCCGCCCCTACATATTCGCCGGCGCAATCATGGCCGGCCTTTTGCTGATGCTGCTATGGCAGTTGCCAGACAACAAGAGCGAGTCATTCTACTTCTGGTACTTTCTGATCGTCTCGGTCTTTTTCTTCCTGGCTTACACGGTGTACGCGACACCGTGGGTTGCACTCGGCTACGAACTCACACCCGATTACCACGAACGCACCCGGCTCATGGGTGTGCAGAATTTCATCGGCCAGCCAGTCTGGATGATCGCGGGATACTACGTGTATTTCACGCAGAACTGGTTCGACAACATGAAGGACGGCGCCGCCGCGCTCGCAATTATCATGGGCGTTGTCGTGATCGCCATCGGGATTCTGCCGGCAATTTTCCTGCGCGAGCGTTTCAGGGAGATAGCCGTCGCCGAAGCGGCAACACAGGTCAAACAGGGCATATGGCACGCAGTCGCAGGCTTCTTGCGCGGTTTTGCTACTACCGTGAAGTTCGCACCGTTCCTGAAACTGTGTTTAGCAACATTTCTGATTTTCAACGGTTTTCAGTTAATTGGGGCGTTCCAGATTTACGTGCTCACCTATTATGTGTTCGATGGCAGCATCGAACTCGGGTCCAAGTACACCGGTCATGCCCTGCTCATCGGTGCCCTGTCGACACTGCTGATCATTCCGTTTATCACGTGGCTCGGCACGAAGATCGGCAAGCGTCGCGCTCTGGTTGTTGCAATCGCTGTATCGATAATTGGTTACGGATCGAAATGGTTTCTCTACAACCCGGCCGCACCGTGGATGGCGCTACTACCAGCTCCCCTGCAGGCATTCGGCCTGGGTGCGCTGTTTACGATCACGCCATCGATGATCGCCGATGTGGTGGATCTGGACGAACTCAATACGCACGAGCGACGCGAAGGCATGTACGGCTCGATATTCTGGTGGGTCGTCAAGCTCGGGCTGGCGCTGGCGCTGGCTATGAGCGGCTTGCTGCTCAACTGGACCGGTTTCGATATCGCGCTCGAGGGCGCTCAGACAGAGCAGGCTATTGTTTTGATGCGTGCCTGCGACGCATTCATACCGGTTATTTCATCGCTGGTCGCGATCTGGGCGATCGTGAGTTACCCGATCACCGAGCAACGTGCCCACGAAGTGCGCCAGGAACTGGAGAGCCGCCGCGGCACCACGGACCAGCCCGTTACCAGCTGACAGGAATCCGCTTGATTCCAGCATTACCAATCAAATAAATGAAATTCGAAAACCAAGCCCGGCCGTCTATCGACCGGGATTCAGGAGAGTGTCATGTCGCGTAAACATGGAGAGTCTTTGTACGGCGCCAGCAGACCCATGTCGCTCGCCGGAATCGATACTAGTGTCTCCGACGAGGAACTGACCTCACTTTTTCGCAAGTTTCTGGACAACAAGATCCATGGAATTTCGTTTAGCCCCTATATCGATGATCAGGGGCCGGGCAGCGAGATCGGCGAGCAACAGATACACCAACGTATGAGCATCATCCGGCCGTATGTCGGCTGGCTGCGCTCGTTCTCCTGTACCGAAGGCAACGAGGCGATTCCCCGGATTGCGCACGAAAACGGCATCAAGACCATGGTCGGCATCTGGCTGGAAGGCGACCATGAAAAAAACGAAAAGGAATTGGAAAACGGCATCGAGGTTGCAAGGGGAGGTCATGCCGACATAGTTGCCGTAGGCAACGAAGTACTGTTGCGTGATGAGTTGTCAGAGGATCAGCTCATCGACCATATTAATCGTGTCAAAAAGGCCGTTCCGGGTATTCCGGTCGGTTATGTCGACGCCTATTTCAAGTTCGTCGATCACCCCCGGGTGACGGCAGCCTGCGATATCATACTCGCCAATTGCTATCCTTTCTGGGAAGGTTGTGCCGCCGAGTATGCGTTGGTCTATATGAAGGACATGTATCATCGCGCCATTCAGGCGGCCAACGGCAAAAAGGTAATCATCAGCGAGACGGGCTGGCCAAATGTCGGAACGCCCACCGGTGCGGCAATCCCTTCGCACGCCAATGCGATTCGCTATTTTCTGAATACTTACAAATGGGCCGAAGAGGACGGTATCGAGATATTCTATTTTTCGTCCTTTGACGAAGACTGGAAAATCGAAGATGAAGGCGACGTGGGCGCCTACTGGGGCCTCTGGGACCAGGCTGGCAATCTCAAGTATGCATAACCCTGAAGTATCTATGGAACCGGCAGCCTTGAACTGGGAAGCCGGCAACGCGATCTGCTATTCGGGCTATCGCGAGGGGCAGTCGCCACTGGACGGCCGTTTTCCGACCTATGCTCAAATTCTTGAAGATCTGAAAATTCTCCAGGCCCATTGGAAATACCTGAGACTGTACGATTGCAGTCAGCATGCCGAAGTGGTGCTGGAGGTCATCCGCAATGAGGACCTGGATTTCCGCGTCATGCTGGGGGCCAACATGGCGGCCGAGCTGAGCAATCCAAACTGTCCCTGGGGCGCTCATTTCAGCGATGAAACCCTGAGATCGAACAAACTGGCCAATCGCCTGGAGATTGGCAGGATGATCGGGCTGGCCAATCGCTACGCGGAGTGCGTATTCTCGGTCTCGGTCGGCAATGAAGCGACGGTCGAATGGACAGATCACATGGTGCCGGTGGAAAGCCTGATCGATTACGTCCGGCGAATCAAAAACGGGATCGACCAGCCGGTTACCTTCTGCGAAAACTACGTGCCGTGGACTCACAAGCTCGAACCGCTTGCCGAAGAACTGGATTTTATTTC
>JAOTXR010000414.1 GCA_029862285.1 Gammaproteobacteria bacterium | reverse complement strand
AAATCCGGCGACCCGCCGTGACGCAGCTGTTCCAGTAGCCGGCTCATTCGCCGCACTGAATTGTCGACGGTCGAAATCGCATCTTCGATGAATTCTGGATTATGCCGGTGTCTGGCAGCATTTTTCACCACCAGGCTTTGCTGCGCAATCAGATTCTTGAGATCGTGCATGATAAATGCGGTCAAGCGATTAAATGCCTCAAATTGGCGGGCCTCTGCCAGCATACCGGCAGCACGGTGCAGGGCCAGGTACCCGGTAACCTGCCGCCCCACTGTCTTGAGTAGATCATGGTCCTCCCAGGTTAGTGACTGAGGCGCTCGCGGTTGAGCCAAAACAACAAATCCATGCAATTCGTCGTCTTGCATGAGGGGAACGACCAGCCAGGCTGTGGGCGATTCCTCCAGCCACGCAGGCATTTTCACGTAGCCGTACAATCCGGGATTCCGCCGACACTCGCCCACGTCCACAACCCAGCTGCGTTCGGACAAAAAAACCGCCAGTTCACCCTCTGCCGGTTCACTGGCCGGTTCCGACACCTTGAAGTTCAACCGGGCGACCAACTCAAAAGATCCGCTTTCCGTTCGCAACCAAAGAGCGCCGCCGGGACTTTCAATCGGATTTGCCACGCTCATTATCGCTCGATCGCTTAGTGGCGTCTCGTCATGCGCCGATGACAACAGTCGCGTCAGACGCAACCACTCCTCCCGATAATCGTATTTGTATCGAAAAAAATGTTTATTGAGAAAAACCCTGGTTCGGGCCCGCACCTGACCGGAGAACAACATAACGAGCAACAAGAGCACGCCACCGAAGATCACTATCGCCTGTGCAACCGTTCCCCATTCTCCGCCCCAAATTCTAACGTAGTAGCCGCCCGCAGCCATGGCCAACAGGTAAAGACCGGTTGCAAACAAGCCGGTGGTGTAAAAAGCAACCTGACGTGACACAAAGAAACTGGTTGACCACAACGCGCTGCGCGAAGCCGACCACGCAATAAGTGGTGCGATCAAAACATGGATGAATCCACGAGCGTTCCACAAACCAGGATCCAGGCCCCGGAACATGATCCCCTTCGCATAGAAAACCAGGTCGAATACAAACAACCCACCCAATGCCAGACAAAGAAATTTCACCGACCAGCGCTGAGAGGCAAGCGTGTTGCGATATACCTGCTCGGTAATCACCAAACCCGACAGGGCCATCAGGAAAAAACCAAACACAAAAATTGTAGCAGCCATCCTGGCGGCACCCAGCAGCGACGTACCAACCCCGACCAGCAACAGGGTTATCCAAAGCCCATGAACGTATATGCGCAGGCGGGCAGGAAAGACCGATTCGCCGCGCCCAAGTATCAGGCTGACAAGAAACGTCAGCCAGAACGCATTGCGAGCTAGCTCGGCCAATAACGGCAGAAATGGCGACATCGTTGGCGAACTGGCCTGTAGCGCAAGCAACAAACACCACCCAACAGTTACCGCAACTGAAACCAGCAACAACGGGCCCAGCCGCCCGCGCCATATCGTCATAAGCAGGATGCCAAGCGCGCCAAAAGCGAACGCGCCGGCCAGATAGCCGAACTGACCTGCGCTATTCACCGACACACCTGCTGAATGGACACCATGCTCAGCGAGCCCCGGTCCGCCATAACACCACTTCTGCGGTTTGCAACAAAATCATCAGGTCCAACAACAAGGTGTGGTTTTTCACATAGTATAAATCGTATTGTAATTTCTCGAGCGCATCCTGCTGCGAGGCGCCGTACTCATACTTGAGTTGTGCCCAGCCCGTTATACCCGGCTTCACGCAGTGACGCTCTCGATAATAAGGTATGCGCTGACTCAACTGATCGACGAAATCGGGACGCTCCGGGCGGGGACCCACAAAACTCATGTCGCCCCGTAATACATTGATGATTTGCGGCAATTCATCAAAACGAAACTTGCGGATGATGCGACCGACGCGGGTGACTCGTTCATCGTCGCTGGCAGCCCACTGTGGTACGCCATCTTTTTCCGCATCGACATGCATGCTGCGGAATTTCAGTACCTCAAACAAATGGCCCTGAAACCCCACCCGTTCCTGCCGATACAGGATTGGAAACCCATCATCCAGAATGACCGCGAAAGCGACCAGCAACATAATGGGCCAGGTAATCAGCAACAGGATAACGCTGGCAACGATATCGAATACCCTCTCTGATATCGTCTGAAGCCGATTCCTGGCAAAGCCCTCCGAGAATATCATCCAGCTCGGATACAGCAGATCTAACTTGACCTTGCCAGTCTCACGTTCGAAGTAGGTCAACACATCACTTACCCGAATACCGTTTAATTTACAGTCGA
>JAOTXR010000060.1 GCA_029862285.1 Gammaproteobacteria bacterium | reverse complement strand
GACCGCCATGATTGGTGACAAGCCGCTCCCGCCGGAATTGAGAGAGGCGGGTAAATCTACGGCTGTGGGCGCCGCGTTCGGTGGTGCTGTAGGCGCGGGGTTGCCAGCACTAGCGAGTGGAGTTCGGGCGGTAGTCCGAAATGTGCCATTCGTTGTGCGCCCGTTTACACGACAGGCCCGCATAAACGAGGCGGGCCGCAAGCAGATTGCTGCAAGTTTGGAGCGCGACGTTGATATTTTCGTCGATGAATTGGTGGGCGACAGACCCCCGACGCCGAAAGACTTTGATGTAATCCGTAAGCAGCTTCAAAAGGAAATGGACACGTACGGGCTAACGGTGGGCGATCTTGGCCCCAATTTGCGCGGGCTAGTGGAGGACATCGCACAAACGGGCACGGTACAGGGTAATCGGATGCGGCGTTTTCTATCAACCCGTGCAACGGGCGTTATGGTCGATGGTGTGAACCAGGGCGGGCAGTATAGCCGGGTTGTACCGAAGCTGAGTAAGTTGCTGGGCATGGGGGGGGCGGATAGCCAGTTCCACCGAAATTTAATTCAGATGCAGGTTGCGGCAAAAAAGGTGGCAAAGGCCGACTTTGATCGCGCCTACTTTAACGCCGATGGCACGACGCGGCGCGTCGTGATGACACCCGAAATGCACCGCATTCTGGAAAAAACGCCCCTGGGGAGAGAGGCGCGAGAACTTGCGGAAGTCATAGCAGAGAACAACGGACGCAAGTTACCGGCTTATGGCGGCGTTGGTGGCAAGGAACCCACGGAGGTTATGCACGTTTTAATGCAGGGCATGGATGACGTTGTATCGAAAAAATGGCGCGTGGAGCGAGGCGCCGTCGCGCGTTCTTACGATGATCAGTTTAAGAAGTTTGTGGCAGACGTGCGACGGCAGAACCCGGAACTCGCGAAAGCGCAGTCCCGATGGGCCACGGAAAAAAAGGCGGAAGAAGCGCTACAGGCGGGCCGCTCTATTTTCAAAAAGGATTTCGACCTCGTTGAAACGCAACTGGCAAAAATGCAAGAAAATGAACTAACGCACTTCCGTATTGGTGTTTTGCGAGAAATTGAAAAGCGGATTGGTTCAAAGCGGGACGCCATCGACCTGACTAAAGACTTACTGGATAAACGAGAAATTAGAGAAGCACTGCGAATAGCGTTCGGTGACGAGGCGAAGTTCCGTAAGGTAATGCGGCTGCTGGAAGCAGAGGCAAAGATGCATGAAACCTACCACGCAGCCGTCGGCAACTCTAAGACAGCATTGCGCTTATCTAGGGCGACTATTGATATGGGGGAAAAACTGGCAACACTCGCCGGGTACGGTTCGACACTCGGCATGGGGTCTGGTGTGCCGCCAAGTTTCGGCGGCTTTCTGGCTCGGAAGCTATATCAAGCCATCGGCGGGCCTCAGCGAGCAAGCCGCACAGTAAACGACATCTTGCAAAACCAAAACACAATACTGCAAGGCGGCAGCCTAAATGCTGCCACCCAACCCCAGACAACACTCGCCGGATTACTGAATACAGGCGCCCCAGCGCCTGCCAGCGCATTAGCGGGCGCTCTGGCTGCTACAGGGACCGGACAACCGCAATGAGCCTTAGTCGTACACTTTCCCGGTCAATCAGCCGACATATTTCCTATCAGTTTACCGGCGCTCCGGTGTCTGACTTTACGGCATCGGCGGTACCGAACACAATTTCCTTGTCCGGTGTCCGCCAGTTCACGCCAAACAATGATACTGGCGACATCTGGATACGATGGCATGTACCGGGCGACGCAGACGCCGCGACGAGCTCGAATAGCATCCTTGTTCCATCTGAGGCGTCCGGGACCGTGTTGCTGGTACCGACCGGCGCGACGGCGGCGTCGGTTATTTCCCGCTCCGGCAGCTCGGTGCCGATGGCGTATACCACCAGCACGACCGAGGACTACATAGGCGGCGACAACAAGCAGTTTGCTTGGCCGGATGGTAATCACAACGATGGTCTGTACTATACATTTTCCGCGGCGCTGACACCGCCGTTCGGGTTTTGCGGTCTGTTCAAGACCGGAACGGCGGACGGCGATATTGAAGTTATGGCCGGCCTGCATAACAGCTCTTACGGCGATCTGTGCGAAATTCGGCACAACAACACCAACGATATTCGCCAACTGACAAAAGGTGTGGGTATTACAACGGGTGCCGATATTATGGTCGCTGCGACCGCGCCGGCAGATACATGGTATTACTTCGCCGCGACCTGGGTATCTGGCACAGAACGCTATGCGCGGGATGGTAGCGACAAGGTTTCGTCGATTGGCGACCTCAGTGGCGTACCAAGCGTTGATCGTTTCTTTATCGCTCAAGCCTCGAATACAGCTTACGACGCCGAGGAAACGTGTGCATGGGCCGCAGTAGTGCAAAGCGGCTCCGGTGATCCGATTAGCGATGGTGAATGGACGGACATTCTCGCCGGCAAGAACCCAGCCAAGACGCTCAGTAATGCTATAGGCGTTTGGCCGATGAATGGCGATACAGAGGCCGACGCGCTATATGATGTGATGGGGTTCAAAGACCTGCTGAAGTACGGCGGCAGCCCGACATTCGCGGCAATGGACGGAACGCAAACGTATGAACGCCCGAATGCCCTATACACCACTACGACCGGGCCGGAAGTGCAAAACTTCGTGCTGGCGATTGGCGTACCGGACGATGACAACGCGTTTGCGATGGAAAATCATGGATACGTCTGGGTCACGGCAGACATTCCGATTCGTATCAACTTTGGCGTGACCAGCGCCCCCAGCACCATCGGCACTAGCTCGATGGATACACCTAGCGAACAGTTTGTGCCGGCCAATACGCCGACCGTTGTGCGGTGCGGGATGCTGTCCGACGTAGTGAGTGTAAGGGAAGTAAACGCAACCAATGACGCGGACGGCAGCACGGGCGGAACGGTAAATATCGTTTCAGTGCAGCGCAACCAGAATATCACCTATGAATTTCGAGGCGCAGAGGTAAACTACTAATGGCGTTTTTATGTTATGCACCAGTGACGGGCGGAGCAGGAAGCCGGGAGGCCGTCGAGGCTGACGCAATTACCCCTGCATCTAATCGTTACAACACATGGGCGACGCTAAAGGCCGCGATCCAGGCCGGCGACGAGGTTATTTTCCTTGAGGCGGAAACATATACGCTTACCGCATCGCTTGACTTGCCTGTCTCGACATCCTGCACGCTGCGCCCGGAAACCGGGTTTTCGTCTAAGCCATTGCTTGACGGCAACGACGCCGCAGAGCATTGCATTACCGGCGTGGGCGCTTGTAGCAACATCACGATTCAAGATGTGCGGTGTGATAATGCCTTTTGGAATGGGATAAATTTCCGCAGTAGCGCCACCGACGGAACTTGTTATTCCAATATCACAATCTCGCGCTGTGACTGTGACAATAATGGCGATGATTCCGGCGCTAATCCAGATATGGCGTTTGATGAAGGTCATGGTATTTGGTTTGGACAAGAGACACATTACCTGGAAGGCGCCGCATTGCCGCCTACCGGCATCGCCGGGATTGTGGTTGAAGACTGTACTGCCGACGGTAATCTGTCAGCGGGCATTGCGCTTGACGGCCCTCATCTCGCGCCCCAGGTAACGGGCTGCACGGTCGATGGTAATGGCACAGGAGATAACGTCAATACGTGGGGCATACAGATTCGCCCCACTGGTGGCGCTACGGGGACGGGCTGGGTCGAGGACACGGCGGGATCGGGCATCTGGCGGTTCTCGTCTGCATTTTATCGTGAGCGCGATTTGCTCTACGTTGTCGTTATGCGCATCAAGTTGGTTAATGGCGGCGCGTGGTTTAACTGCCCGCCCTGGGATTTGACCCGCACTGCCGGCGACCAAACAACGCCGAGCCCCGGTGAGTTTGGGCACACAGAGGGCTTCCCGACTACAGAGATTTATATTAACTTGGGAACAACGATAACCGACGAAAGCCAACTACATGTTGTTATCGCAATGGATGGCGACTGTACGTCGCCGCTAGTTGATCAATGCACCGCGTCTAATCAGAGCGGGGCCGACGGCGTTGGTATTGGTTTTGATTCCAATACGAGTGGCGGCACGATTAGCAACTGTGATGCTTCCAACAATGCACAGTATGGCTATCAACTGCATGTCACGCGTGGCACGGTGACACTAACTGACCTAACCGGAGATGGCAATGGTTCTAAGGGGGTTGTTACAGATCGTATTGTGGGCAATGTCGTGGTGTCCCCACACGTATTGCAAACAGGTACTTAAGCGCGTGGCGGTCATCATACATCGAGCAATTGAAGCCTTCCCCAACGACGGCTTTCCAGGTCCCGTTATTGACATCAGTGGCGACAATCCGTTGGCCTGGGAGGCCGGCGTTGAATTTGTTACTCCAATCGTTACGGCGTTCGATGCTATTGGCTTGTCGGGCGCAGGTGATGGGTTTGTGGAGGTTACACAAACTGGTTCAATTAATCCTAATTCAACCACTACGCAATACCTCTATTTTGATGCGGTAGATTCAGACGGTAACGAAGCGGTACAGGCAACGCTACAGGTTGATGTTGCTGATACCATCGCGCCGGTAATCACCATAAATGGCGAAAATCCGAAAGTGTTTATCGAAGGCGACACCTACGTCGAGGATGGCGCTACTGCTGTTGATTCCTTTGACGGCTCTTTCCCGGCGACACCAGACACGGGCAGTCTGGACATGAATACGGCCGGGGAGTATGGGGTTCCATACAGTGCCACGGATATTGCAGGGAATGTTGCCAAGGTCAAAACCCGCACGGTGATTGTGCAGGAAGCAGTTAATCAGAAGCCGGTTATTACGTTGATTGGTGCCAATCCCTACATCATCCCGGAAAGCTCTTTCCCTTCTGTAATTCCCGGGGCAACAATGAATGACCCCGAGGAAGGGGACATAACAGACAACGGCACACTGACCGTTACCGGCACCGTGACATGGGACACGGCTGCTGACTACCCGGTGGCCTACAATGGTGAAGACTCACAAGGCGCAGCGGCAGATGAAGTGATCCGTACCGTGCGGGTAGTAGCCGTGACTGCCTCAACCGAACTGCATACGTTGTCGGTCAAAAACATTGGCGGCTCGCAACTTACGACGCCCTATGTCTCCACTGGCCTGTCATTAGCAAAGGGACAGGTTAATACTGCCACGCAAACTATCGAGGTACGTAAAGCCGATGGGGCAACGGTCGTGCCATGTCAGATGGAAGCCGAAGCCAATTCGCACAGCGATGGAACACTGGCGCAGTTTAGTCTGATGTTTCAGGCTGACACAATCGCTGCGGGGGATACTGATAGTTACCGGGTGTTTGTTATTACCGGCAGCAAGGACACCGATTTCCGCTCCGGCGAAACAGAAGCGGACAGCCGGGCACTGGTTACTGCGCACGACTACAAGCTAGAGCTAACCGCGCCAACAACGGCTGATCCAACATATGGGCTTAGTGGCACCTGGACGGCAAAGGTGAATGATTGTTTGGCTGCCGGGGAACTTGTACGCGATGGTCCGCTTTGCAGGCGCTGGCGGTGCTTCGAGAAATTCGATAGTGGCGGGGATCACGCGAATCTGTGGGCCATGTTTTTCGTAACACTGTGGGACGACGGAACAACTATTTGCACCATGCCGATTGTGTTCAATGGCTACGTGCAGGCCGGTAATCGTTATAAGTACGATGTTGCTTTTAAGGACGGTGTGACCACCATTTTTTCGGATACCGACATAAGCCACCATCATCACAGTATGGCCTTTGCTGTCGATGCGGACGGTAATCAGCACTGGTCTGCTAATGAAGCAACAATCTTTGTCGGCAAGGAATCCGACAAGCTGCAGGACACTTATGCTTTTGCATCGTACATGGATATCAATCTCGGTCTGATGAGTGCTCCGAATACCCTAAGCTACACAATGATGTTCAAGCAGATCGGTTATCGCAGTAATTTTAATAACGGCGGTGAGCACGATCAAATTGGTCCGCTACCAAACTGGAGTACGCGGGCGTTGCTGGCTCAGAATGAACACGAAGACCGGTACGACCGGGTGATGGCGCTGACCTCGGGTATGTTTCCGAGTCAATATCGAGAAGTACTGACCAGCTACGCACCAGTGTACAACGACGAGGATTATTCGTCGGACGGTCTGGGGTCCGTTGATCGCAGTGAGTACTGGAAAGAGTCTGGTGCGAATGCGTCTGCTGGTGGGCAGGCAAACTTAACTGGCATGGACCCGACGCACTATCCCGAACCCGTGATGTACCAGGCGTGTGCAACTGGTGATGAGTGGTTTATCGACATGCAAACCTATTTAGGCACGTCGTTTTTGGGTCTTACTAATCCATCATTAATGGAACGTAATTTTGTAATCGGCGCGAGAACTTTCCCACATGTCGCCATCGGGCAAGCGCAATGGCAGGAACGTGGAGTAGCGTGGCTGATGCGCACGTTATCAAACGGGCGGTGGATTTGCCCGGATAACCATCCGATGAAAAATTACTTGAACGATCTGGTAACAGAAAACTTCGACTTCATGGACTTTGCCCTCAAAACGCCATACGGCTCAGGTGGCATTATTCATGACGAAGTTCGCGCGCTTGGTGTTTACCGTTATCTTTCAGAGCATGGTGGCACTTACGTAATGGCACAACTGTATGCGCCGTGGCAGGAAGATTTCATAGCGATGGTTACCACTATGGGCTTTCTGCGGGGCCATGCTCCACAAAGTTTAGTTGAGAACGGTGCTGATACCCACATGGGCTGCCGCAATCCCTCAGCAGGCGGCTGTGCTTATAGTTATTCGCATGTTTATCTGGTGTATCTGCGCGACACTGTAGGCAACTGGTATGGCCCGGCCTGGGGTGATTTATACAAAGCTTCGGGCGGTTTCCCTCACCCAAGAGAGTCGCTAATGAGCGACATTCCGCCCGGCGGGGTATGCCCGAGTAGTGGGCAAGCGGGCGCGCCATATTATGCGGCGTGGGTAGATTATGATATTCACCCGAACAGTTATTCAGCAATCACGCATGGCGTTAGCAATCTGTTGCTCTATGCACAACAGGAAGTTCCGGCATTGACACTAAACAACGCGAGCTATGTCAATACCTACATGGCAATCGAGGAAGCTGTGCCGGAAAACAATTGGGCTAACACGCCAAAGTATGCGTTTAGGATTTGACCCGCCTGCCGGAGGTGGCCTGCCACCATCAAGGACGACCGGCTGTCGCCCTGCAAGACTGATGTGTTTTGGCAGCGAAGGAAAATGAAAGTGACAACAGACGGCAATGGCACTTACAGCGTGCCGGCACGCCTGGTTAATACAATCATTGCCGGTTTGTTTCTGGCGATGCTCTCTGTGATCGGCAGCATCCTGCTATGGTGGGGCGATCATCAGGTCGTGGAAAATGACATGATAAACCGGCTGACCTATGTCGAACGCGAGATTGCGGACGGCATCCTTGACGCAGCTGATATACGGGTGACAACAGTCGAGGCACGACTAGACTCGATAGAGCGGTCTTTGCGCCGCATTGATGATCAACTGGAGAAGTAATTATGACCACGACCAAAAACCTACTATGGTCCCGGACTGTCTGGGCATTTCTTGTGCAGATTTTTACCGATCTGCACGAGCTGATTATCGCTGGAACCGGCAGCCTGTCAGATTACATGACGCTAGTTGTTGCGATTGTCGGCATTGTGATGCGGCACTTGGCAAACCAGCAGACCACCATCCCATTTATCGGGGGTAAGTAACATGGGTAAACAAACCGCAGGTCGCCCAAGCGGCTCAATTTTTGCCAGTTGGAAAACACTGGTAATTTTCCTCGCCGCTTTAGCGTTCCTGGGATACTTCTACAGGGAGTATCAGGATCGGAATGCAGAAAGCGAGGTTTCGATCACCATAGAGGAGCCAAGCGAATGAAAATCTGGACTTTGATCATTGCAGCGCTATTACTAACCGGCTGCCCGTTTAGCGGCGGCAACGTGCAGGAAGTGTGCGCCAAAGCTCAGGGCGTCGTTGATATGACGTGCGGGCTATTGGTGCCGATAGTGCCAATTTTCACTGGTGAGACTGGTGACTTTGATGGTGTGACCGATCCGGCTACCATCGGCAAGCCGGGCGATTGTGTGACATACGAAGCAAAGGGTAAGCTGCCATTGGTACAGTGCGTACCTGACATGGCAGATGACCCTACCAGCGGTACTCACCCTTCATCGCCTGATCCCGCTTGTACGGACGGCCCGCCCTGCTGACGATATGCGGCTGAAAGACGAGACGGTACTGTTCTCGGAGTTGCGACATGGGCGCCGGTACTGCCTGTCGCCGTACTTACTTGAGACGATAGAGTCGGCCGATGCGCTATGGCGAGCCTATGGGGCAGACGAGCTTGTGATCACGAGCGGCGTTGAAATAGATGCCTGGCACACTCGGGCATCAGAACATTGGCAAGGCAACGCGCTGGACGGCAGGATACGCAACCTGCCTGGTGTCACGGTGCATCGGCGTGCCGATGGCACCTATTACCACAAGGACCGTGATGGTCGGCTACCTGACCTGCGTGCCGATATGATGGCAAGATGGGGGCCGGATTATCGCGTTATCATCGAGGGGCATCACATGCACTGGGACAATAAGCCTGAGCGCATCTATCGTCCGGTGCGTCGGTAATGCCGCGGCACGTTAAGACCAGCCGCCGTGATGACAACGAGCGCGAGATATTCGCGGCGTT
>JAOTXR010000413.1 GCA_029862285.1 Gammaproteobacteria bacterium | reverse complement strand
ATCGGAAGTGTACGGGGCGATATATACAACAAACAGAAGAAATCCAGCAACTTATCCCGGAGATTGTTAATTTCGATGTCGAGCATTGGAGGTGAGAATTCTGCTGCTGCGGCTTTGCAGCTAACCTCTGTGTTGAGAGGCGGCGTTGCGGGCGCGCAACGCGCTCTATCGCAATTGAAAGCGAGAAAACACCGCAAATAACAGTGTCTGGTGCAAATGACTTACTCAAGCGAAGTGATGAAGTCCCATTGCTTTTTCGTGACCGGTGTCACAGATAATCGGTTGCCGCGCCGGAGTATCACCATGTCCGACAGTGCTCGATTCGCGTTTTTGCGGAGCTCGCGCAAACTGATGATTCGCGCAAATTTGCGCACGATGCGCACGTCTACCATGAACCAACGAGGATCGTCCGGATCGCTCTTCGGATCGTAATGATGATCGTCCGGATCGAAAGCAGTGTGATCCGGGTATGCCTGACGTACAACTTTTACGATGCCGACTATCCCAGGTTCGGGACAACTGGAATGATAAAAAAAACAGAGATCCCCGTTCTTCATTTCCCGCATCAGGTTGCGCGCCTGGTAATTACGCACACCATCCCACGATGTTCTTTTTTTCGGCGCGGCAGCCAGATCGTCGATGCTGTAACTGCCGGGTTCCGATTTCAATAGCCAGTACTGCATTATTTATTTTCCGGGTTATCGATAGATTTCTTTCTCAGTAATGATGCACGAAGCCGGTACATCCCACGATGCGGGCTGTATTGTGTTAACACGCTGTAATTCATAACCAATTCCTACGAGCCGGAGCCGCTGCCCGCTGCCACCCTGCCAGTTGCGGAACGTGCGGTCATAATAGCCTCCGCCCATACCCAGCCGAAATAATGCGTGGTCAAATGCCACCAGCGGCATCAACACCAGATCCAGGTCAATGATCTCCAGCAGATCGCTGGTTGTATAGCGCGGCTCGGGTATGCCGTAGCGATTCTCGATAAGTTCACTGTCGGGCGAGTAGGTAACAAAACCCAGTGTTTTTTCCGCCAGCAACACCGGCAGGCAGACTGTCTTTTTTTCTGCCCACGCACGTTGTATCAGTGGATCGGTACCGATCTCACCGTCGTTGGCGTAGTAGACCGCGATGCTCCTGGCGGACTTGTAGAACTCACACTGAGTCAGTTTGGCAAGTACCGCATGCGCCGCGTCGACCCGAGTCTGTTCATCGAGGCTTTGCCGTAGCCTGCGCATCTTTGCGCGGAGGACTTTGCGGTTTTCAGCAGGGAGGCTCATCGATGCGGATGGAAGGGTAAAAAGAAAAGGCGCCGCCGCATGTGCCGTCTTGAGCCATTGCTCTCGAGCCAGAGCAAAAAGTGGGGTCTACCGCGATGCCTCAGGCTTCCCGGTTTCCCGGATCTGCACAACGGCATCAACAGAGTTCGACCCCGAGGTTAGTAATTAGGGTCGAGAGGTATCCCGGCCCGCCTCGAACACCGCAGCTGGCGCCAGTCACAGTGTAGGGCCTGGAGGGTACAACGGCAATGTGAACTGGTTCACAAATTGGATGCTGATCTGAGGCTATAGCTCCAGCTGGTGGCTGCTCGCCCCGGCAGTCGATTCTACGAGATCGCACAGATCCCGGATGCGCCCACGCAGCTTGCTGTCGATCTTGTCGTCGCTGGTCTCGGACTGCAGCAGATCATTGGTGATGTTCAGTGCCGCCATGACGGCAATCCGATCGAGCCCGATCACCTTGCCGCTATCGCGTATCTCCCGCATTTTGCGATTCAGCATTTCAGCGGAGCGCAGCAGGTCATCGCGTTCCTCGGCGGGACAGGCAACCTGGTATTCCTTTTCGAGGATCCGCACGCTAAGCCGTGAGATGCCATCGCTCATGTGGTGTGCTCCATTGCCTTGAGACGGCCTACCATGGCTTCCACCCGGGATCGCACAGTCTCATTTTTCTGCAACAGGTTTGCTCGTTCGGCGATGAGGGAATCCTGTCGTTGTCGCAATGAACGATTTTCCTCACGCAAGTGGTTATGCGTCAGGAGCAATTCTGACAGGCTTTTTTCCAGCCGCTTGAGATCGGCTTCCAGTTCTTCTCGGGGAGTTTGTTCAGGCATAGTGGGCACTAATATAGGGGTGGGTCTGTGGGACGGTCAATATCGCATTATGTCCGATGGGTAGCCGGTGTTAGCATGCCCGCTCGATTGTGGACTGGCTCAAAACGTGTCGGCAATAACATTCAATGAACTGAGTCAGGCGCTTGCGAGCGCCGGCAGCCCCACGGAGGCGGCAGAATGCCATGCCATCCTGGCCGGCCTCCTGTGCAGCGCCGCACCCCTGCCAACTGACTGGATGGC
>JAOTXR010000059.1 GCA_029862285.1 Gammaproteobacteria bacterium | reverse complement strand
ATCGGCTTCCGCATATTCTCTGTGCCGGTTGTGGTATCGGCACGGTCATTCACAGCTATGTGCATGCCATCAACGAGTCTGGCATCGAAGAGGATCGGCATGTTTGCGTATCGGGGATCGGCTGCAGCGGCAGGGCCGCCGGCTATGTCAATGTCGACTCGTATCACACCACCCACGGCCGCGCATTGCCTTTCGCGTTGGGCATAGCGGTACACAACCCGGAACTGATCGTGACCGTGATTAGTGGCGATGGCGACCTCGCCGCGATAGGTGGCAACCACTTGATTCACGCTGCCCGCCGCAACGCCAACCTGAATGTCATTTGTATCAACAATTTCAATTTCGGCATGACCGGCGGACAGGTCGGGCCGACAACGCCTATCGGTGCAAAAGGAACGACGGCGCCGCAGGGCGCGGTCGAGCAACCATTCAATCTGCCACACCTGGCCAAAGCCGCCGGTGCCTCGTTCGTCTCGCGCTGGACCGTCCTGCATGTTCGGCAATTCACCGATGCGGTATTGCGCTCAATGGAGAAAAAGGGATTCTGCTTCACCGAAGTGCTTTCACCATGCCCTACGAGTTTCGGACGACGCAACAAGCTGGGCGAGGGTCTGGACGAAATCGAGTTATATCGTCAGCGTTGTCGTATAGACAATGGCGCACAGAACCTCGAGGATCTGGATATCGATATTATCGACCACGATCAGGAGATAACTGTGGGCAATTTTGTCGATATCGAGCGGCCGGCGTTCATGGCCTGATGCCTTACTCATGATTGCCTCTTCCGACAGCACCACGGAGATTCGCTTTGGCGGCGTCGGTGGCCAGGGCATCGCATTGGCCGGCAGCCTGTTGGGCAAAGCTGCGGCAATTTACGAGGGCAGGGAAGCGGTATTCACGCAGACGCATGGGCCGGAAGCACGCGGCGGTGCCTCGCGTGCCGACGTAATTATTGGCGACACGCCGGTAGACTATCCTTTCGTGATTCGTCCGGACATTCTCTGCGCCCTGTTTCAGGAGGCATACGAGCGCTTTCGGCCACAGCTAAAACCGGATGGTTTATTAATCATTGAGGCCGACCTCGTCACACCGCATGCCGATGATACTGGCGTCGTCCGACTTCCCGCGACCCGAATTGCCAAAGAGCTCGGCAGCAAGCTGGCTGCGAACATCGTTTTGCTGGGTTATTTGCTGGGTGCGACTGGCGTTGTGAGTCGCAAGTCGATGGAAGAAGCCATTCGCGGTACGGTAGCAAAACAACACCTGGATCTGGACCTGCGTGCGCTGGAAGCGGGTTTCGAGCTGGCCGACGCCGACAAATGACGGACCGCATCCTGGTTCTAGGCGGCGGCATTGCCGGGTTAACCGCAGCAATGGAATGTGCCAGTGCCGGTGCTCACGTTACCGTCGTGGAGCATGAGGCGATTGTCGGTGGCACACTCGCGGCGGCAATGACAGATGAATCGTCCGTCGCTGACGATATCGACGGTGCAGCTGTTCCCAAGCTGACGCGGGTAGCAGCACAGGAAAACATCGAGATTATCACGCTGGCTGATCTCGAGGATATCGAGGGCCGGCCAGGCAATTTCAAGACAGCCATACGCCAGCGCGCACGTTTTGTCACCGACACCTGCACCCGTTGCAATCGGTGTAAGGTTGTCTGCCCCTCTGTTTCGGCTAACGAATACGACGCTGGCCTGACCTATCGAAAGGCGATATTCACGCCGTTGCCACAGACTATTCCGTCCGAATTCGTAATAGATATCGACAGCTGTCTCAACAAGCCACCCAACTACCTGCCATGTAATCGCTGCATTGAAGTCTGCGACGACGACAGTATTCACTTCGACCTGCCGCTCGAAGTCCGCCACGAAAAACACGTCGGGGCTGTAATACTGGCGATGGGATGCGCGAAAGCCGATAGTGGCAACCTCAAAGAGTACGGCTATGGATCGCATCCCGACATCGTCACCACGGCAGAACTGCAGCGATTGCTAATATCACCGGGGCCAACCGGGGGGTTTGTCGCCAAACCTTCCAACGAAGAGTATCCGGAGAGTATTCTCCTGATATTGGATGAGCTGACTGAGCTTGCGGCATACACTGTAATTAGCCAGATTCAACAGCTTGCAGATCAGGACATCGAAAGAATTGTCTTGCTGATAACTACTCAGCCAGAGGCGGACAAACCGGCGGCATTGCAGCAGTTGCCGGCGAATATAGATGTGTGCTGGGGCCTGCTGCGGAAAATAGAAGCCGGTTCGGATAACAAGATCAACGTTTCTTACGCTGATTTCGCGAGCAGCCACTTGCCGGAAGCAGACTACGACATGGTCGTTCTGTGCACCGAATTTGCGCCGCCGGACAAACTCGGGGAACTGGCGCCGATTATTGGCGTCGACCTGGACGGCAGCGGCTATGTTGCGCGGCCGGTGTCCGAGACACCGTGCGCGAGCAGCTGCCCGGGAATCTATCTGGCCGGGGATATCGGCGGACCGGTTGCGCTGCCGGAAACCGTGGCACAGGCCAGAGATGCCGCTTTGGCCGCGCTTGCACATCTCGACCCGCGGTTGTTGCGGGAAGGTCATGCACCGGAACAAGTCGTCGAGGCGCCCGGCGCCGAGCCAGCAGCGAGTAAAGACGATGTGCGCGCCCGGATCGAGCGTGCCCTGTATGCATTGCTGAATCGCGGCGGCTAACATCGACCACCATGAGTCTGAAAACGACAGCCATGCGATGGACGTTCAATCTTTTCCCGGTATTTCGTAATACCGGCGCAAGAATCACTGAAATCTCTGAAGACCAACATCTGATCAGGCTCAAACTGCCACTGAAGAGATCGACCAGGAACTACGTCGGCACGATATACGGCGGGACCATGTACAGCGCGCTCGATGGAATCCTGATGGTAATGTTCATCCGACTGCTCGGCAAAGACTACATCGTCTGGGATAAATCCGGCCGGGTCGAATACCTGAAACCCGGTCGCGAAATGCTATTTGCCGATGTCGAAATTACCGATCACGAATTGGCGTTTGTGCGTAGCACGCTGGAGCAAACAACAAAGTTGGAAAAGGAGTACACGCTGGAGTGGCGCACGGGAGATGGCGAGGTGTGTTGCCGGGTCCATAAATTGCTCTATTTCCGCAAGCGGGAAAAAACGCCAGTCGCGTAAAATCCTGCAGATTTCTAGCGCACAGACACGGCCGTGCCGCTGACGCTGACCATCATCATCGCGGATTGTGAGCCGACGGTCTCATAGTCGAGATCGATGCCGACGACAGCATTGGCACCCAGATCTTCCGCATGGCGGCTCATTTCTTCTATGGCAATCGTCCGTGCTTTTTGCAATTCACCTTCGTAGGCTGCGGATCGACCGCCCACAACGTCGCGAATATTGGCAAAAAAGTCCTTGAAGATATTGGCGCCGAGGATCGCTTCGCCAGTGACCAACCCATGATATTTGGTGATTTCCTTGCCTTGTAACGTCGGCGTTGTCGAATGGATCATGCTGTCTACCTCACTACTCTGTCGATTGACCCAGTTTGGGATCGTGCAGGCCACACTCGCGCTTTAGTCCAAAAAACCGCGTTTCGTTGATGTCGTCGACATCCTTGATTGGTTTCGTGGTATGGATGTCGCCAATCGAAACATAGCCTTGCTGCCACAGTGGGTGATAGGGCAATTCATGCTGTTGCAGGTACTCATGGATGTCATCATTGGTCCAGTCCGCGATCGGATGCACTTTCCAGCAGGCGTCCTGCAAAGTGACAAATTGTACACCGCGGCGCGATGTCGACTGATCGCGCCGCAGCCCTGCAAACCAGGTCTGAGCCTTGAGTTCCTTGATCGCACGCTGCATTGGTTCGACTTTGTTTTCGCGATTGTAGGCATCCAGGCCTTCCACGCCCTGCAGCCAACGTTGTCCAAACCTTGTCTCCTGCCATGCCGCGCTGGTCAGACTGCGATAGACCTGCAGGTTCAGGTCCAGTCTGGCCACCAACTCATCGACAAACTGGTAGGTCTCGGGAAAGTGATAGCCCGTATCGATAAAAATGACCGGTATGACTGGTGTCTGCTCATGCATGATATGCAGCGAGACGGCAGACTGGGCGCCAAAGGAACTGCTCAATACATGGTTGCCGGGCAAATGCTCGACTGCCCAGGCGATACGATCCTGTGCCGACAGTCCGGCCAGCATGCTGTTGCAGTCGTCAAGCGACAGCTTTCTATCAACTTCGCGTGCACAAGGTGGAAGTTGGGCCGACAAGTTTCTCATCTGCGGTTCTCCACGCAGTAATAATTGGGCGGGATTTTGTTGCCAGCCGCGGCGCGCGGCTGATGCTGCATCACAGCAATGATTGTAACCTCAGTGGTTTGCCGGGCTCAAGGGGTATCGCGTCAGGCCTCGTGTGCCCAGCCGCCGGCTATCAGCGAATCAATGATCGACTGGCCGCGATTGCCCCAGATGGGGTGCGGCTGGCCGGCCAGCTCGTCAGCGAGCAATGCCGCTTCAGTCGCTGGTGGTCTGCCGGATTGCTCAGCGCGGTCAAGAACTTCCAGGAGTCGCTTGTATATTCCCGCGGGATTGTCACGATCGAGGTGCGCGTCAATGGCCGGATCTTGAGCAATCACGCCATACTGCTCGTTGGCGCAATTGACGATACCCATCCGGTTAGCCAGGAAATCCGGCACGAAAAGTATCCCATGTCGTTGCAGGTCGGCTGCATCGCGGGTGGCGTCCTGTAACTGATTATTGGCGGCACCACAGACGATCGGCGCGCGTATCGCCGGTATCGTATTCGGATTGAGTATTGCGCCAATTGCGTTGGGCGCGAGGATGTCACACTGGTTTGCCAGTAACGCGTTGTCACCCGGTGCGACCTGCAGAAATTCAACCGGTGCGCCTGGGAAGTGCTGCCGGGCGTTGTCCAGCGCAGCGGCATCGATATCACAGGCGGTCACGCGGCCAACTTTGCGTTGCAGTAACTCGTCGATCATATGTACCGCAACATTGCCGGCACCCTGCATGGCAATAGTCTTGCCGGCCAGCGTCCCATTGTTGCAGTAGGCCAGCGCGGCCTCCATTGCCACGACGACACCACGGGCGGTCAGGACACCGGGATTACCACTGCCACCGAGGGCCGGGGGAATGCAGGTGGTATGACGCGTTGTGCTGAAAATTGCCGCCATGTCTTCGGGCCGGGTACCGACATCTTCGGCAGTAACATAACAACCGGACAAGCCGGACATGAAGCGGCCGTAGTCGCGAAACACTGTCGCACGCAAGCGGTCGTCGTATGTGCGTCCATGCTCGCGGGCAATGATGCCCTTGCCGCCACCCCACCACAGCCCGGCCAGTGCATTCTTCTGTCCCATGGCACGACTCAGACGCAGACCGTCATTGACCAGATCGGCCAGGGCCGCATAGGACCAGAACCGCACACCGCCGGCGGCCTGACCCCGCTCGGTGCGATGGATGAATGCACACAGCAAGTGACCGCTCTCTGCGCCGAGTTCGAAAAAACATCCGGCGTGGTTATCAAAGTCCGGATCGGCAGCGAGCGCCATGGCAACCGGTTCGATAACCGGATCGCTGATATAAAACCCGTCCTTATCGCGATTGGCCGCGACCAGCGCACGCCGCAAGCCTGCTCCACGCAGGACTGCGCCAAAGGCGTCCGCCGAATCTGTCCAGATGCTCATCTATTACCCCGCATGGGTGGCAGGTCACCCACGACGAGCAAAATAGCATACGCCGGTTATAGCAGTAGCCTTGCTGATGCCTAACGCCTGATCTCTTTCCAGATTTCCTTGTAGGCGTCGCCGATCTCGTCGAGCAGTAGCCTGCTCGCCGCTATCACGTCCTTGCCGGCTTCGCTGGTTGCATCGCCGAGCGAACGCATCCGGGTTTCCAGTGAGCTCCATTTGTCTTCCAGCGGTTCCCACTGATCGCGAATTTCCTGCTTGGCCAGCTGCAGCTTCACCCGCAGCTCGTCACGCTCACGGCTGAGACCTTCTACAAGCTCCTCCAGTGTGTTTTTCTCTTCACTCATGGGCTAATCATAGTCTCCGGCCTGGTTTGCGAGAAATACGTATTCACCGCAGGGCATATTTCCGGTCTGTGCCGGAAACGAAATTTTGCACATGTGCACTCCGGTGAAAATCTGCAAACAAAAGTCCAGATTGCTGTACTGAGAGTCGATGCAGTCAATAATCGAACGCTGGCAATATAGCCCATGGCCAACCGCTGCGTTCGTGGAACGTGCAGGCCAGAACATAACAGAGTTGGTTGATTACAGTGTCTGAGAAAATGCGCATAGCTGTCGTGGAAGATGATCAGCAGCAAGCTCATCTGATTGAGTCCTGGCTCGGCGAAGCCGGGTTTCCTGCGCGCACCTATGCCAATGCGGATGGGTTTCTGAAATCGGTTGCCAAGGAAAGCTACGATTTATTGATTCTGGACTGGATGTTGCCTGACCTCGACGGGCTGGAGCTGATCGGCCGCTATCGTGCGATCGCTCATGGTGGGCCGTCAGTTATGGTTGTAACGGTCAAGGACACGGAAAACGATGCCGTGGATGCTCTCAGCAAAGGCGCCGATGACTACGTGCGCAAGCCTCTTCGCCATGGCGAATTTCTGGCGCGGATTCGTGCTTTGGGTCGAAGATCGGAGATGCGTAACCTGAGTGACATCAGGCCGTTCGAAATCGATATTGAAAATTGCACCATCGCGCTGCGAGGCAAGACCATCAAGCTGACCGCACGTGAGTTTGAAATGGCGCTGTTTCTCTTTCAACGTCGGGATCAGCTGGTTTCCCGCAACCACATTCTGGAGTCGATCTGGGGCAACGATCGGCTCTTGCTGAGTCGTACCGTTGACACGCATATCAGTCGCTTGCGCAAGAAACTGGAACTCGACGGCGGCAGCGGCTGGCGCCTGATCTCTGTCTACCGCCGCGGCTACAGCCTGCAAAAAATCATCTAAATCCCGCCAGTAGACTAGAATTATCCCGGGTATCAGCCGGGGAGCTCTCATGTCTGGGCAATTCCAGGACAAAGTCGTTGTTATTACCGGTGCATCAGCCGGCGTTGGCGCGTCGGCTGCCCGGCAGTTTGCGGCAGAAGGCGCAAAACTGGTACTGGTGGCCCGTGGCCAGGAGGCCGTCGAGGCAATTGCCTACGAGTTTGGCGATCGTGGCGTAGCAGTACCAATGGATGTCGCCGATGAACCGTCGTGCAAGGAAATGCTGCATCGTGCGGAGCGACACTTCGGTGCCATCAACGTGCTGGTCAACAATGCCGGCTGTAACTATCGTGGACCTGCCGAGACCATCGAGGCGGCTCAGCTGGCACAGATAGTCGATGTAAACCTGCGTGCGCCGATAGTACTTTCCCGCTATGCAATCGAGCATTTCAAACGTGCCGGTGGCGGCAGCATAGTTAATGTAGCCTCTATTGCAGGGAAGATTCCTGTGCCTGAAGAAGCGACCTATTCTGCAACGAAGTTCGGGTTGCGTGCCTTTAGCCGTGCATTGGCTGATGAAGTGGCGGAGTACGGCATTACCGTGTCATGCGTTTCACCGGGTCCGATCGATACCGCTTTTATTATGGATCACATCGATAAGGTTCCAGACTATTTTTTTTCCCAACCAATCAGCACTGCCAACCAGGTGGCCGGGCTGATTCTCGAGTGCGCCGCAGATGGCAAGGTGGAGCGGACCGTTCCGGTATTGACCGGAAAGCTGGCAACCGCCGGTTACCTGATGCCATGGCTGGCTGATTTTCTGCGCCCCATGCTTGCGCGCAAGGGCATGCGGGTAAAAGCGAAATACGTCGAGCGTAATGAGGCAGTCCGGAAGCGTGCCCAGGCAGCCAAAGAACGTGCGCGCGAAAAGTCCGCAGCGGGTTCCAAACCCGACGCCTAGTTCGTGGGGGTCGTATCCTCCTAACCCGGCGGCCAGCCCAGACCGCGCCCGGCCAGGACGTGCACATGCAGATGAAAAACTGACTGGCCGGCACCGGCGCCGTTGTTAATTACCAGACGAAAATCTTCGTGGCCCTCGCGGCTGGCAATGTCTGCGGCAGTCAGCAGCAGATGACCAAACAAACCGGCGTCCCCGGAATCTCCGTCGCTGATTTTTGTAACCGGTTGCTTTGGGATGACCAGCACGTGCAACGGCGCCTGCGGGTTGACGTCACGTATCGCAATACAGAGATCGTCCTCGAATACGATCTCCGCTGGGATCTCACGGTCGATAATCCGTGTGAACAGGGATTTTTCGCTCATGCGCAGTCTCCTTTTCGATCACCTGCAGTTTAGGGATCGTTTGGCGCTGGTGGCAAGTTCCGGGGCTGCGGCACATGCTAAAGTCACGTATGGCCGGACCCGATGCTGCGCTACAACAATGCCCGGTGTGCCGCACCGGTATCAGCCTTAGCCCGAGTAACCGGAATATTCTGTGACCGAAACCCAGAGTGCTGCTGCCGTAATGATGATACGTCCGTTACGGTTCACCGCGAACCCGCTGACTGCAGCGGACAATGCTTTTCAAAAGGATGAGATACCGCCAGTCGAAATGGTACTCGAGGCGGCACATCGGGAGTTCGACGCGCTGGCCGCGAAACTGACGGCAGCCGGCGTACAGGTTTGCGTTTTTGACGACACGATCGAACCCGAAACCCCCGATGCGGTGTTTCCGAACAACTGGATAACCACGCATGTCGACGGCACAGTCGCCCTTTACCCGATGCTGGCCGAGAATCGCAGAACCGAGCGACGCCCGGAGCTGATAGGCCGTCTTGCTGCCGAGTGCGGTTTTCGCGTTC